>CAZQRR010000097.1:3545-7367 GCA_964595675.1 uncultured Rubrivirga sp.
GAATCAGTGCCATTCGAATCAATTCCAACCGAATCAATTCCAACCGAATCGACTCCGCACACCACACGATAGGCATGAACATGGCGCAGACCATCGACCAGCAAGGTGGCATCGGGCTCACGTCCGATGCGCAAACCGAACTCACCGACGAGTCGTCCGGCGAATCCGTGGTAGGTCATCACCGTGGGCTCACCTAACTCAGGCGACCGATCATCGATTTCGACCAGGCGCGATCGGATTGAGGTGAGCAACTGACCTGCGGCCTTGTTCGTGAAGGTGAGTCCCAGCACGCGGTCGGCACTGACCTGTCCAGAACCCACGAGATATGCCACACGTGCTGACATGGACGTGGTCTTGCCGGTACCGGCCCCCGCCACGACGACCGCCGGTTCCAATGGCGCGCTCACCGCGTCCCATTGCGCATCGCTGAGGTCGAAGCCGAGGGCGCGCGCAAGTTCGATTCGGCCGAAGGTCTGGCTCACGTGGAGGTTCCCGGCTTCATCGGATCGGCCAACTCCACCAAGCTCACCTGACTGTTCTTCTCCGGGCAGATGGATGTGAAGGTGCAAAAACCGCACTGCTTTCCGGGGGTGGCCGCAATATCCTCGCCGCGAATGATCTGCGCGGCTTCGCCGAGTGCGCGCTCGATCCAGGTATCCCCAGCGTTCGCGGCAGACAGCGGTGCCTGGATCTGCTCCTTGGGAGACGGATCCGACACTCCGGTGTCCTTGCGCAGCTGGACCAACGCTGCGCCCCCCACCTGCGACTCCTCACCCGCATCACCTTCCTCGCGCAACAGCACCTGATAGACCCCCAATTGGCCATGGTGGGCGATCTCGGCCTTGGTGGGAACGTTCGCGGTGGTCTTCAAATCGATGGCGACCAAAGATCCGTCGTGGTCACGCTCGATGCGATCCAGGAACCCTCGTAGGTGGACCGATTCGGTGGTCCCATCGGGTTTGGGCACCTCGATAGTGGTCTCGAGATAGCGCTCGGTGTCGACCAACGTCCTCGCCGCTGCCTGGTGGTAGAGCAAGAAGCGCTCCAGCGCCCGTCGCGCTTCTCGCCGCTCGGAGTCCGAACGCCATGCTGCGTCGAAGTCCACTGCACTCCACACGGAATCGAGAAGAGCATCGAGGGTTGCCGCATCGTGTGGAACATCGCCCTTGGCAATGTGATCGGCGATCGCATGCACGATGCTGCCGAACGCGGTGCTGCTGCTGCGAAGGGACTCAGCATGCACTTCGTGGTCGAGGAACCACTTCATGGAGCACTCCCGGATCGCGTCGAGACTCGACCCCGATAGCGCGATCACCTCGTCCTCTCGACGCAAGGGCAGTGGACCTTCGGAGAGATCTCGCACTCCCCACCATGAGTCCGGGTCCGCTGCAGGGACGATGGGTTGTCCGGACTGACTTCGCAGCCGCGATGCCGCAGCCAGAAGCTTCGCTGCCTGAGCGCGCACACCATCGGAAGCACCGCGGTCCATCAGGGCACTACGCAATTCCACAACGAGGTCGGACCAACTCGTCACTACCTCCAGTGCGCCGGTGACAGGTCGTGGCTCGAGCCCAGCCCGGGCGAGATCGTCGACGAAACGACTTGGGCGATCGTCGCCGGATTCCTTTCCATCGATCGCTACCAGGGTCAACTGCTCCTTGGCCCGCGTGCACGCGACGTAGAGAAGGTTGCGTTCCTCGCGAATGAGATCCGCCACCTGGTCACCATCATTGCCACGCACCGCTTCATCCAGTTGCTGGACACCGAGCAAGGAACCGCGCAGGACGAGGTTCGGCCAGCGCCCCTCTTCAAGTCCCACCACCCAAACTCGCGACCACTCCAGTCCCTTTGCCCGATGAACGGTCATGATCTGGACGACGTCGGCGTCCGGACCGATGCCCGATCCGGCGATCGACTCGGCAGGTATCGCCTGGTCGCGAAGCATCGCAACGAAGGCGTTCACCCCGTAGACACCCTGGTAGCGATCGCTTATTCGCTCAGCTGTATCGAACAGCGCGATGACGGCGTCGAGGTCGTGGTTCGCTCGGACAGACCCCTTCAAGGCCGCCTGGCGAAGGCGCTCGGGCCATCCATGGGGCGTGCTGCCTCCGGTCCAGGCCGCCCATAGGACGTCGCCGATTGGCGCACCCGCATCCATTCGCTTGCGCACGGTGGTCATGACGTCGCGAACCCGGCGCACTCCCGCCGCTATCGGGGACTCGGGAGGAAGTGGCATGGGTTCCCCGCCGACCAACAACTCGCGAATCAGATCGCGCGCAGATGGCACGGGCAGGCCTTCGGCCTTGCGGGCCGCTCGCAGGGACCGACCGAGTACCCGCAATTCGGAAACGTCGAGGTGACCGACCGGACCAGCGAGCAGGTCGAGGGCGTCATCGGCGCGCACTGCCTCTGGCTTCGCCGCCGATTCGACGATGGACAGCAGATAGGCCACCGCGGGTTCGGCGCGCAGCGGGATCTCATCGGCGGTGATGGTCGCCGGAACACCGGCCAATTGCAGTGCCTGCGCCAGTCCGGCTAGGTCGTCGGATGAACGAACCAGCACCGCCATATCTCGCCATGCGATGGAACCGTGGATGTGGCAGGCACGGATCTGCTGGGCCACGAAGGCATCTCGCGCCGAACGAGAATCGCACGTGCGAACCTCGGCTCGCGTATCGGACCCTTGGACTACTGGCGTCCGGTGCAGTCGCTGCGCTTCGGCCGGGAGGCCTGGAAGAGTCACGGGAGACAAAGCCGCTTGGGCGGCAGAGGCGATCATCGATCCGTAGCGACGCACGTTGCGTAGCGCGATCACCGGCGCCGGGCGCCCGTCGGCTTGCGGGAACCGATTCGGGAATTCCAAGATCCCGTGCACGTCGGCACCCCGGAAGGCATAGATGGCTTGATCGGGATCGCCTACGGCAACGACGCATGTCCGAGGCCCGCATATCCGTCGGAGGAATTCGACCTGGAGGGGATCGGTGTCTTGGAACTCATCGACGTAGATGGCTGCGAACCGCCGATGCAGATCCGTCATGACGGTCTCATCACCGACGCGCATCACCGCACGCCGCATGAGTTCGGCGTAGTCCATGACGTTCTGCAGCACCATCACGTTTTCTTCTTGCTCCGCAAGGTCCGCGACGGCAGCCCATTCCGGGCGCTCATGCTGACGGGCCAACGTGCGTAACTGTTCCGGAGAGAGATGTCGTTCGCGCATCCGCGCAATCAACGTGCGCACCTCGACGGCCAAGCCATGAGTACCGAGTGCCTCACCCAATTCCTCGGGCCAGGAAACCGAACCATCTTCGACCGAACCCTTGATGAGGTCGCGAATGCGCTGATCCTCCTCCGCGCCGGAAAGCAGCCGGGGCGGCTCGAGGTATTCGTCGGTGGCGGACTGAGCCCGCAACAGCCCGTAGGCGAAGGAGTGGAAGGTGGCGACCTGCGGTAGCAGACCACCTCCGCGACGGGCCGCTATGCGGTCACGCAACTCAGTGGCCGCCCGTCGGCCGAACGTGAGAACCACGATCGAGTCCGGATCGAGACCCTCGTCCAGGCGGGCCACGACCGACTCCACGATCGTGGTTGTCTTGCCGGTACCCGGACCGGCGAGCACCAGGAGCGGCCCGCTTCGGTGGTCCACCACCTGCTTCTGCTCGGGATCCAGCGCAGGGGGCGTGGCGGCAGGCAGATCTGACAGGTCCAACCGCACGTGCACAGGCCATGGATACCACCGCGGTGTGACACGATCGACCGGTGAGCGACGACACGCGGGCAGGGGAGCCATCCCCCGAGGAGTCGCTGGTTCCGGGATCGGCT
>CAZQRR010000098.1:0-7295 GCA_964595675.1 uncultured Rubrivirga sp.
TGGTGAATCAGATCGTCGTGGATCCGGACACCCAGCACTGGGCGAAGGTCGCGCTCGATCGCATGCTCGCGCTCCCTGGTCCCTCACCCGCGCGCGATTAGAAATACCCCTCTACAAACCCGGCGCATTCCAGACTGCGAACCAGCGGCTCAGGTCCTTCTCCATGGGAAGTTCCCTGGCGAGAAGGTCGCGGACTTGCATCTCCAACACGTTGTCCCGTTGCTCATCGCTCCCGGCAATCGGTGCGAACGGATAGAAGGTGCCCGCTTTGAACAAGTAGACAAGTGCCAGCGGGCGCGAGCCCGGTCCTTCGAAGGACACCAGGGAGCACAGCAACTGCGGACCGAACCCGGCGTCGACCAGCGACGAGTTAACCGCGTGCGCGTCGGTCACCGCGGTTGCTACGTCGACGGGGTCGGTTCGAATCACCACCCAGTCGAAACCGAAGGCGTCCTGTTCCACTTCCACGGGCGGACCACCATCGGCATCAAGCAGCGCCGTCACTTCGGCCTCGACATCGGCGAATGCGCGTCCCTCGGGAGCCCGGAAGGCGACTGAAGCACGGCCGGTCGGCACGAAATCCAGTGCCGCCTGAACAGTGATGGCAGCGGACGGCAGGGCGAAGAGTGAATCCAAATTCGGTCGAGCAGGCTTGCGGCGACCGAGCACCGCATCCATGAAGCCCATCAGCGCTGACCCAGCTCCCCCGCGATCTTCGCCAATTGCGCCAACCGCTTCTCGAGTGGGGGGTGCGTGGAGAACCACTGCTCGAGGGTGAACTCGCGCTTGCCCGCAACGGCCGGAGCGAAGGCGAAGGCGCTCACCGCCTCCATCTGCCGGATGTCCTTCGTGGGGATGGTCGCCATATCGCCAGTGATCTTGGTGAGCGCATTGGCCAAGGCAGTCGGCTTACCGGTCAAAAGCGCAGCTCCCCGATCGGCTCCAAGTTCGCGGTAGCGCGACAGAGCATTGATCAGCAGGTACGAGATGAAGTAGACCAAGACGCTGACGACCATCACTGCGATGAAGATCAGTGCGGAGTTCTGATCGCGTCGATCGCGCATCATCGAGCCCCACATAGCCGATCGCACCATGAAGCCAGCGAGGATGGCAGTGAACGACGCCACAGTCATGACGGTCACATCGCGATGGGCCACGTGCGATAGCTCGTGCGCGAGCACGCCCTCGAGTTCGTCGCGATCCAGGCGACGCAGCAGTCCCGTGGTGACGACCACCACGGACCTGTTGGGTGAGCGTCCGGTGGCGAAAGCATTAGGAGCATCGTTGTCGGCGATCCCCACCCGAGGCTTGGGCATATCCGCCATCGCGCAGAGTCGATCCACGATCGCGTGCAACTGCGGGGCTTGTTCGGGGGTGACCTCAACGGCACGCATGGCCTTCATGGATAGAGAGTCGGAGAACCACCACTGACCGAATAGAAGTGCGGCACTGATGCCCAGCACGAAGATCGCGTTGAAACCCAGAGCCAGTAGTACTCCGGCCAACAGCACGTACATCAAGCCCAGGCCGAAGAGTGTTCCGAACATGCGGGTCGTCAGACCCCGATCCGTGCCGTACCTCGTGCGAGCCACGACGACGTTGCTCCCTTCCTCGATTCCGCTTGTCCTAGCTGCTGCTTGCTCTGAGGGTCCGATGACTTACTGCTCGAGTTCGGGCTTGGCTTGCCCCGGCCCGAGTTCGGCCTTCAACTTGGCCAGGGTCGATTCCACCTCAGCCTGACTGGCCATCTGCTCGAGTTCGGCGGTGATGGAGTCCTTGCCCATTCCCATCGGATCCTCGAGGGCACCGGAGGCCATGAGCTCATCGATCGCGCCTGCGCGAGCCTGCATCTCAGCCGTCTTGTCCTCTGCACGCTGCACCGCCAGGCCTACGTCCCCGAGTTCGGAGGAGATGCCGGCGAAGGCCTCGTTGATCTTGGTCTGCGCTTCCGCCGCAGAGTAGGTCGCCTTGATCGTCTCCTTACGTGTGCGGAAGGACTCGACCTTGGTCTGCAGCTGCTGGGCAGCCGTAGTCAGCTTCTCCTCCTGCTCCTGCAACTGGGCAAGTTGGCCTTGCAAGTCGGCTATCTGCTGGTGCAACCCACTGCGCCGGGTCAGGGCCTCGCGTGCGAGGTCTTCGCGCCCTTGGGATAGGGCAGCTCGCGCTTGCTCCTCGAGCTTGCCCTCCTTCTGGGACAGACTCTGCAACTGCAGCTCGATGCGCTTGCGGCTGGTGGCCACGTCAGCCACACCCCGGCGCACCTTCTGTAGGAGCTCGAGCTGCTTCTCGTAGGAGTAATCGAGCGTCTCGCGAGGATCCTCGGCGCGATCCAGCGCCCGGCTCGCCTTGGACTTGAAGATCATCGTGAACCGCTGCCACAGACCCATGGACGTTCCCTTTCGCGCGTACCCTCCAGGCGAGGGCCCCCCGATACGAGGGCGTCGATCTCTTCCACTCTAAGGCCGTCATCGCTCAAGCGCCGCCCAGGGTGGCCCGTTAGGCTGAACGAACCATGGCCGGCCTTCCGAAGTTCAAGCGATCGACCCCGAGCGAGACCGCCGCCGACCCCTCCTTGCCGCCCGACGATCCCCGGGCACCGAAGGGACGCGCCACGCCTTCTCGCAAGGAGGCCGAGGCGGCCAGGAAGCAGGGCCTTCGGGCTGGCTCCCGCGGTCGAGGCACCAAGGACGGCAAGAAGGCCGCGCGCAGCGCAGAACGCGAGTCAAGGGCTCGCCAGCGCGCCGGCATGATGATGGGCGATGAGCGCTACATGCCCGCGCGTGATCGCGGAGCTAACCGTCGCTTCGTCCGCGATTTCGTCGATGCGCGCATCACGGTTGCGGAGTACTTCATCTTCATCGCGATCGCCGTGCTGCTCTTGGGATTCATCCAGAACCCTGCTCTGCAGTCCTTCGTCTCGCTGGCATTCTTCGCCGTCACCGCACTGATCGTCATCGACACCGCGATCCTGCTCATCCAACTCAATCTGCGCGCCAAGAAGGAATTCCCGAACAAGAGTGACCGCAGGGGGCTGTTGCTCTATGCGGTCATGCGGGCACTGCAACTACGTCGTTTGCGACTCCCCCCACCCATGGTCACGCGTGGTGGGAAGCCGATCAAGCGCGGACCCGACGGTAAGCCCATCAAGGCCTGATCCGATTCGCGACGGCGGCATGGAACTGACCTTCCTCGGGGCGGCGGGTACGGTCACGGGCTCACGGTTCTTGATCACCACACCCGGCGGTCAGGTTCTCGTGGACTGCGGGATGTTCCAAGGTCCTCGCGACATTCGCCGGCGAAACTGGGATCCATTCCCCATCGAACCGTCGACTATCTCCGCAGTTCTCCTCACCCATGCGCACCTGGATCATTGCGGCTACCTACCCGCGCTGGTCAAACAAGGCTTCGACGGCCCGGTGTACTGCACACCCAATACGGCTCGACTGGTTCCCATCATCTTGCGGGACTCAGCGAAACTGCAAGAAGAAGACACGGCCTACGCCCGAAAGTCCGGCTACAGCCGACACGCCGAACCCCGACCGCTATACGACTCCACGGATGCGGAGAAGGCAATCGAACTTCTCACGCCTCGACAATTCCACCAAGACCTTCAGGTCCTGCCCGACCTGATAGCTCGTTTCGAACCCGCTGGGCACATCCTCGGCTCGTCGACGGTCACACTCACCTCGACGGAATCCTCTCCCGGCGGCATGGCGAAGGTAGCTCGCGTGGTGTTCAGTGGAGATCTCGGTCGCGGTAACCATCCACTCCTGAAAGGGCCTCGCCCACCGCTCGATGCGGATGTGGTGGTCATGGAGAGCACGTACGGAAACAGGGAGCACCTGGACACCGATGCCGAACTCGACGAGATGGCCGATGCGATCACCCGAACCATCCACCGGGGAGGGACAGTCGTGGTGCCGGCGTTCGCGGTGGACCGCACCGAAGTGCTGCTCAGCGCTTTGCGCTCGCTCATCGACCAGGACCGTATCCCTGCGGCGCCGATCCACATCGACAGTCCGATGGCGCTGGCCGCATTCGATGTCTACCGGGAAGCCATCGCCGATCAGGATTCGGAGATCAGCAGTGGGGCCCTAGCCGAGGGCGTGGACGCCATCGAGTTGTCGGACCTGCACCAAGCGCACAGCACCGATGACTCCAAGGCTCTTGATATTCCCGGGCCCAAGATCATCATCTCGGCATCAGGCATGGGAAGTGGTGGTCGCGTAACTCATCACCTGAAGTATTTCCTGCCGCATCCGGCGAACTGTGTGATGCTCGTCGGCTATCAAGCCATGGGAACACCGGGCCAACAACTGCGCGACGGTGCAGGTTCCATCCGCATCCACGGCAAGGATGTGTCGGTGCAAGCCGAGGTGGTGGACATCGATGCATTCAGCGTGCATGCGGACCGATCCGAGCTGATCGATTGGATCCGCTCCGCGCGAAACAGCCCGCGTGCTGTGTACCTCGTCCATGGTGAGGACGAATCGGCGAACGAACTCGCTCAGCGCATTCGGATGGAGCTGGGAATACCCGCGGTCATCGCGCAGATGGGTCAGACCGTGGAGGTACCAGCCACCTAGCGCAATACGCCATCCGTCATCCCGGCCGAGCTGGCCGGCAGAGCTTGCAGCCCTAGTTCGGCGGCGGAAATCAGGCCCTCGTGCTTGGGCAGAATCCGGACGGTATAGCCGAAGGGACCGTTCCGATCCAGTGGAACGTTCGCATGGAATTTCCATCGGTTCTGTTCGAATTGCTCCAGCGGAACCATGGAATGCGCAGCACCGGCATGGATGGAGTCGTCGGAATCGACAGGCCCCGAAACCACCTGGACATCCACATCGTCCGGCGTCAGGTCCCCCAACGAAACGTAGGCACGAACGTCCACGACCGACCCGGCTGTGACAACGTCGGCAACCCCTTCGGATTCGACGTGGTCCACCCGCACGTTCGGCCAAGCCTGAGTCACGCGACCCTTCCACTCCGCCAACCGCACGGCAGGGGCATACGCATCTCGCGCCATCGCAGCACTCGACTGCGCAGCCGGTGCATAGAGACGATCGACGTATTCCCGCACCATGCGCGTGGCCAGCACCTTCGGACCGAGGGTCTGCAGTGTGTGGCGGACCATATCGAGCCACCTGTGCGGGATCCCACGATCATCGCGCTCGTAGAAGGTAGGCGCCACAGCATGGGCGATCAGGTCGTACAACGCTGCCGCCTCGAGGTCGTCGCGACGGTCATGGTCGTCGACCCCGTCAGCCGATGGGATTGCCCAACCGTTCTCACCGTCGAACCACTCATCCCACCAACCATCCATGATCGACAGGTTCAACGCCCCGTTCAAAGCCGCCTTCATACCCGACGTGCCACTTGCCTCCAGTGGCCTGATCGGGTTGTTCAACCAGACATC
The DNA here is from genome assembly GCA_964595675.1 of uncultured Rubrivirga sp. Lineage (GTDB taxonomy): Bacteria > Actinomycetota > Actinomycetes > S36-B12 > S36-B12 > S36-B12. The sequence continues at coordinate 5,417 of CAZQRR010000098.1, forward strand.
ACAGCCCGGGTACAAGACCTCCGCCATCTCCATGTCGTAGTCGGGTAGGAAGACGATGCGGTGACGGACTTCCTCGCGGTCGGTGAACTGCACGAGTTGTTGGATGAGTGCTTTGCCTCCATCGTCAGCTGGATGGGCTTTGCCCGCAATCACCAACTGAATGGGCCGAGTCTCGTCGGTGAGCAGCTCGCGGAGGCGATCCTGGTCTCGCAGCATCAAGGTCAAACGCTTGTAGGACGGAACCCGGCGCGCGAAGCCGATCGTCAGAATCTCCGGATCCAAGACTTGGTCGATCCACGCAAGCTCAGCAGCCGCCGCCCCCCGAGCCTGCCAGGATTCCCGCAGTCGCATCCGTGCCATGGAAACCAGTTGCTCACGCAACCGCCTCTTGACCGACCAGATCCTTTCGTCGCCCACCGAACCGATCAATTCCCAACCGCGTGCTTGTTGCAGCAGTTCATCTCCGATGGCATCTCGAGCGAGTTCCATGACTTCGCGGGCAACCCACGTGGGTGCATGGACACCATTCGTGATGGACGTGATCGGCACATCGGAAACATCGAAACCCGGCCACAGCCCGGAGAACATCCCTCGTGAGACCTCACCGTGTAATCGACTGACGCCGTTGGCGCGGCCCGCAAGACGCAAACCCATGACCGCCATGTTGAAGACCGCTGGATCGCCCCCTGGGTAGTCCTCCGAACCCAACGGCAAGATCCGTTCGACCGGCATACCCGGCACTGCATTGTCGCCACCGAAGTACTGCTCGATCAACGCCATCGGAAAGCGATCGATACCGGCGGGCACTGGCGTGTGCGTAGTGAAGACGGTACCGGCCCGGGTTGCTTCACGGGCCGCGTCGAAATCCAAACCTGAGTCGTGGTGCATCAACTCGCGGATTCGTTCGAGTCCGAGGAAACCGGCATGGCCTTCGTTCGTGTGGAACACGTTCGGAGCCGGTGACTGAGTGATGCGGCAGTACGTGCGCAGCGCACGCACACCGCCGATGCCCAGCAGCATCTCCTGCTGGAGTCGGTACTCGCCGCCGCCGCCATAGAGCCGGTCGGTCACATCGCGTTCGGCCGGCGCATTCTCCTCGACGCCCGAATCCAACAAGAGCAACGGAACTCGACCAACGCGCGCAAGCCAGATGCGAGCAGCCAGAACGCGACCACCGGGTAGTCCCACCGAGATTCGAGCCGGCGCGCCCGTGGCTTCGCGAAGCAACGAGATCGGCGCAGCGTCGGGATCGCAGATCGGGTACTGCTCGCGCTGCCAACCGTCTCGCGTGAGGCTCTGCCGAAAATATCCCGAGCGGTAGTACAGACCTATTCCGATGATGGGAACGCCGAGGTCACTGGCCGCCTTCAGATGATCGCCCGCCAAGATTCCCAGGCCACCGGAGTACTGCGGAAGTGCCGCGGCGACGCCATACTCGGGCGAGAAGTACGCGATCGAGGTGATCTCACCGGCGCCGGCTTGTCCGGCACCCTCATCGCTCAACGATCGACGCTGGAACCAATGCGGGGCATCGAGGTACTCGCGAAGGTTCAGCACCGCAGCGGCCACGGCGTCGACGAACGTCTGGTCCCTCGCCAACTCATCAAGCCGATCGGCATGGATCTCCCCCAGCATGCGGACCGGATCACCACCGCAGGATCGCCACAGATCAGGATCCATCGCTGCGAAGAGATCGGTGGTCTCCGGATGCCACGACCAACGAAGGTTCATGGACAACTCCTCCAGGCCCGCAAGCGAATCGGGCAGGATTGAACGGACCGCGAAACGACGAATGGCCTTCACGGACGTCACCGTAGTAGGGGCATGTAACAACCATTCGCACTACGCTCGTTACATGCCGCAGCGGTCGAAAGCGCGC
>CAZQRR010000099.1:0-7251 GCA_964595675.1 uncultured Rubrivirga sp.
GCCGCGTGAGCGACGAGAACCGTGAGCAGTTGATCCCCGTCACCGGACCGGCCGCAGCCTTGGGTCTTGCGACTATGGACGGCGACGACATCCTCGATGTCTGGTATCCCGAGCCTGTGCTCGGGCGCGCTCCGGCGGACGTGCCCAATTTGGACGCCGGCACCAAGGGCGACGAAATCCGCGGTGTGAAGGTCGTGACCGTGCGCACGGTCATCGAGGACCTCGCAGCGCCTCCCGTCGATGCAGCCGATGCGTACCTGCGTTTGCATCTGCTGTCCCATCGGCTCGTCAAGCCGCGAACGATCAACCTCGAGGGAATCTTCGGGAAGTTGCCCCTGGTGGCCTGGACCAATCTCGGTCCGGTGCCCACCAACCGACTCACCTCCGTTCAACTACGTGCTCGCGCCAAGGGTGTTCACCTCACCGTGCTGGGGATCGATCGCTTCCCCCGAATGGTCGACTACGTAGTGCCCGAAGGTGTTCGCATCGCCGACGCCGACCGGGTTCGCCTCGGTGCTCACGTCGCGAGCGGAACCGTGGTGATGCACGAAGGGTTCATCAACTTCAACGCAGGGACTCTCGGTACTTCGATGGTCGAGGGTCGCATCAGTGCCGGCGTGGTCGTGGGCGATGGCTCGGACATCGGTGGCGGCGCTTCGATCATGGGCACCTTGTCCGGGGGCGGCACCGAGGTAATCAGCGTCGGGCGCGGTTGCTTGATCGGCGCTAACGCCGGCGTGGGCATTTCTCTGGGTGACGACTGCGTTGTCGAGGCCGGCTGCTACATCACCGCCGGTTCGAAGGTGACTTTGCCCGATGGCGCGATCGCCAAAGCCCGCGAACTCTCCGGGACCCCTGGGCTGCTATTTCGGCGCAATTCGCAATCCGGGGCCCTCGAGGTGGTGCAACGCACCGGCAGTTGGGGTGGGCTGAACGCGAGCCTGCACGCCAACGACTAACCCCCGTTTCCCCCGGATTCCGGGGGAAGCGAAGCGAATCCCCCGGAATCCGCCCACTTCTGTGCGTTTCACCCAGCCCAACGTCGGCTCGCGTCCGATGCGCGGGCCGTGAGAATACGGGCGACCACATCATCGGGTGATTTCCAAATCTCGTCCCAGGTCCACCGCACAACGCTCAGACCTAAAGCCCTCAAGCGGTCCTCTCTGACCTTCTCCATTCGCAAGACACTCGGGTCGTCGTACTTCATCAACCCGTCTGCCTCCCCGACCACTCGCCAATCCGGCCACCACATGTCCACTCGCCCAATGAACCCGCGACCGTCGTGGAACTCTTGCTGGAGTACCGGCTGGGGCAATCCCTGACGGACGAACCTGACCCGGCTGATGGACTCCAACGGCGATTCAGCACCTGAGCGGGCCATAGGCACCATGCGCATTGCTGCCGACATTCCACGGGTACTCATCCAGCGTTCACCCACCTCCAGCAATTGACGCATGTCGATCCCCGCAGCGAGTGCAGCGTCCAGCACGGCTACCGCATACTCATCCTGCATATCCACGACAGATGTCATCGAGGCGGCAGCGATGCCGACAACTGGGATCCCACCGACCACCGTCACCTCCTCTCCCGTCAGGTTGCGACTGACAATGCGTACGCCTTCGAGACGATTCCGGAGCTTTACCCCGCTCTGTGCGGGTCGGGTATCCCTGCCGGAATCACGGACGAGATCGATGATCTTCGGCTGCCAGGAAGGCAGTGGCAGGTCGTGCAGTTCCGCTGCAAACGGTCCACAGGCGTAGATGGGCTGGCGCATTCCCACCATTGCTGAAGCCGCAAGTATCCGCCGGTGAAGAGCGCTGTCGCGCTCCCCCGCCTCCCATGCCTCACTCAGGCAATACGCTCCATGGCGGATCTTGTGCACATGTCCTCGGCGTTGTAGCGCAAGGATCTCAGGACGCGAGATTCCCAGTGCAGCAACGCTACGAACACTGAACACCGGCACAGAGTCCGACCACTCCCGGCTGATGCGCTCCCGGGCTCGATCCAATTGCAGGTCATCGATCCATTCCGTACCCATGCGTCCAACAGTCCACCAGCCACAACGCCGCGTATAGCCGCAATCCGCCGCTGGGGATCCGAAGACCGGTGCCTGGGGAAAACGCTCAGAAGTGGGCCGATTCCGGGGGAAGCGAAGCGAATCCCCCGGAATCCGGGGGAAACGGAGAGGGGAGGGGGAGGTTAGCGGGATTGCATCGGGGTGTAGTCGCGCAGCACTTCGCCGACATACACCTGACGGGGGCGTCCGATCTTGGTGGTCGGATCCTCGATCATCTCCCGCCACTGGGCGATCCAGCCCGGGAGTCGCCCGAGGGCGAACAACACAGTGAACATGCGTGTGGGGAATCCCATCGCCTTGTAGATCAGGCCGGTGTAGAAGTCGACATTCGGGTAGAGCTTGCGCTCGATGAAGAATTCATCGGCGAGAGCAACTTCCTCCAGACGCAATGCGATATCCAAGAGCGGATCATCGACGTTCATCTGCTCGAAGACCTCATAAGCAGTCTTCTTCACCACCGCTGCACGGGGGTCGTAGTTCTTGTAGACGCGGTGACCGAAGCCCATCAGCTTGATCCCAGCTTCGCGCTCCTTAACCGAACGGATGAAGCGGTTAACCCCACCACCGGATGCGTGGATGTTCTCCAACATTTCGAGCACAGCCTGATTGGCGCCACCATGAAGCGGCCCGAAGAGCGCATTGACACCTGCGGACACGGAGGCGAAGAGGTTTGCATGCGAGGAACCAACGAGACGGACGGTGGAAGTGGAGCAGTTCTGCTCGTGATCCGCGTGCAGGATCAGCAACTGATCCAGCGCGCGAGAGACGATCGGATTCACTTCGTAAGGCTCGGCCGGAACCCCGAAGGTCATGCGCAGGAAGTTGTCCTCGAAGGAGTACGCATTGTCCGGGTACAAGAACGGCTGACCTACGGACTTCTTGTACGCATAGGCGGCAATCGTCGGCAACTTGGCCATCAACCGGATCGTGGAGATGTGTACCTGCTCGGCATCGAAGGGATCGAGCGAATCCTGATAGAACGTTGACAGGGCCGAGACCGCGGAGGACAGCACTGCCATCGGGTGCGCATCGCGGGGGAAGCCGTCGAAGAATCGGCGCAGATCCTCATGGAGCATCGTGTGCTTGGTGATGGAGGCCGTGAACTCTTGGAGTTGACCGTCGGTGGGCAACTCGCCGTAGATCAACAGGTACGAGGTTTCCAGGAAGCTCGACTGCTCGGCAAGTTGTTCGATCGGGTAGCCGCGGTAGCGAAGGATCCCAGCATCACCGTCGATGAAGGTGATCGCCGATGAGCATGCAGCGGTGTTCACGAAACCGTGATCGAGAGTCACACGCCCGGTGTCCTTGAGCAGACTGGAGATGTTCAAGCCCGACTCGCCTTCGGTTGCAGGCACCCCGGGAAGGGGCATTTCCCCGCCCGGATGCTTCAGCGAATACTCAGACACTCGAACCTCCCAGGGCAGACTACCGACCGGTAACTTCCACGGTCAGCGGGGTTTGCCGGTCCGGGCTGTGACAAGGCTCACGAGCGGATGGATGTGACCAGGCGGCCGACTGCTGCATCGATTCGTTCATCGGTTGCCGTCAAGGCGATACGCACGTGGGAGTCGTCGCCGTAGAACGTTCCCGGCGCGACGATGATCCCATTCTCGGCGAACCACTGCGTGGTCGCCCAGGCGTCTTCCCCCCGGGTGCACCACAAATAAAGACCCGCTTCACTGTGGTCGACGCGAAACCCCGCCTGCTCCAGTGCTGTCAGCAGCTTCGTGCGCCGCCTCTCGTAGCGACCGCGCTGCTCCTGGACGTGTGAATCGTCGTTGTAAGCGGCGATCGCTGCCCGCTGAATGGGAGTGGGGACCATCATCCCCAGGTGTTTGCGCGTGGCCAGAAGGTCGGCAACGATCACCGGATCACCTGCCACGAAGCCGAATCGATATCCGGCCATCGAGGAGCGCTTGGAAAGCGAGTGAACGGCGAGGAGTCCCCGGACGTCGCCTCCGTTCACGCGCGTGTCCATCAGCGAGATCGGCTGTTTGCTCCACCCCAGTTCGAAGTAGCACTCATCACTCACGACCGGAATGTTCCGACCACGCGCCCAGGTGACGATCTGGGCCATTCGCTCCAGGTCGAGAACCGCCCCCGTCGGATTACCGGGTGTGTTCAACCACACCATCGCGGCATCGGGAACGTTCTCGATCTCGTCGGTGGCCACAATCCGCGCGCCGGCAACGAGCGCTCCCACCTCATACGTCGGATAGGCGATTTCAGGAATGACGACGACGTCCCCCGGGTTGATTCCTAAGCCCGTAGGAAGCCAGGCCACGAGTTCCTTCGACCCGATCGTGGGCAAGATCCCGATGTCCGGAGCCCCTCCGATTCGGCGCGTCAGCCAACCGCGGCAGGCCTCGGCCAACTCGGGCAGTCCCGCGGTGGTCGGGTACCCGGGTGCATCGGACGCTTCCTCGAGAGCGCGCCTGATGACGGCCGGCGTGGGATCGACCGGAGTCCCCACGGAAAGATCGACGACCCCGTCGGAGTGCGAGCGAGCAATCTGCGCCAGCGGCGCCAGTGTGTCCCAGGGGAAATCAGGTAACTGGACCTTCATCCGGTCACCGCTGAGCTAGCCCTCTTCCTTACGGGGGACGTTCGCCAACAGCGCTGCGTCGAAGGCTTGGCCACCGAGTTTGCTGGCACCACCGGGTGAGCCGAGATCGGCGAAGAACTCTGCGTTGGCGGCGGTGTAATCGGACCATTCCTCGGGCACATCGTCTTCGTAGAAGATCGCCTCGACGGGGCACACCGGCTCACACGCTCCACAGTCCACGCACTCATCGGGCTGGATGTACAGCATCCGGTCGCCTTCGTAGATGCAATCGACGGGACATTCCTCGATGCAGGACTTGTCCTTGATGTCTACACAGGGAAATGCGATGACGTAGGTCACCTCGTGCCTCCGGAAAAGACTGTTGCTGCTTGGAACTCCCAAGCGGTCGAACGCAACGCTACACAAGACTCGCCCTAGAAGGGACACCAGCGGGGGCGCGACACCGGCTACCAGCATCCCGGAGGCCCGCCTAGGGTGAGGTCGTGCGCCTCTACGACACGCGAACCCGAAGGCCGGAGGCCATAGCACCGATTCGAGACCGTCACCTGACCGTCTACGCCTGCGGCCCCACCGTCTATCGCGACGCGCACGTGGGCAACATGCGAACCTTCCTGCTCACCGATCTCGTCGCCAGGCTCGCCGGGCTGCACGGGTGGTCCACCACCGTGGTGCAGAACATCACCGATGTGGGGCACATGGCCGACGACACCGGGCTTGGGGGTGTGGATGAGGGGCAAGGCGCCGGTGAGGATCGGGTCCTGCGCCAGGCCGATAGCGAAGGTCGAGGCGCCCTGGCGGTGGCTCGTCATTACGAGGATGCCTTCCACCGGGATCTGGCGGCGCTGAACGTCCATCCTGCAGACCACTATCCACGGGCGAGCGAATCCATCGAGGAGATGATCGCGCTGATCCAAACCCTCATGGATCGCGGCCACGCTTACATCGGTGGCGACGGTTCGGTCTTCTTCGACGCGCGTTCCTTTCCGGACTACGGTGCACTGAGCGGGAATCGCCTTGAGGATCTGCGACCGGGACACCGCTTCGACGGTGGTGTGGATCCCGCGAAACGCTTCCACGCCGATTGGGCGCTGTGGAAGAAGGCACCCGCGACGCGAACGCAACTCATCTGGGACACCCCCTGGGGGGCCGGCTTCCCCGGTTGGCACACCGAATGCAGCGCCATGAGCCTCAAACTTCTGGGAACCTCCATCGATATCCACACCGGCGGCATCGATCTGCGTTTTCCCCACCATGAAGATGAGCGAGCACAGAGCAACAGCGCCACCGGGAGCGATGTCGTTCGACACTGGGTGCACGCCGAGCACCTGCTGTTCGATGGTCGCAAAATGAGCAAGTCCGCCGGGAACGTGGTCCTCGTGCAGGACGTGATCGACAAGGGTCTCGACCCCCTCGCATTACGTCTGGCATTCCTGCAACACCGATACCGCCAGCAGATGAACCTCACCTGGGCTGTCATCGAAGGTGCGCAGTCCACACTCGGGCGGTGGCGCACCAAGGTCGCGCAGTGGGCGACCCAGCCATCTGTTTCCATTCCCGACGTCTGGCGCGAGGAATTCCTCAGTGCCGCCGACGACGATCTCGACACTCCGAGAGCCCTCCAAGTCCTGCATGCAGTCGAGCGCGATAGCCAGGCGCCCGAGGGTGCGAAATTCGAATTCTTCGCTTGGGCGGACCGCCTGCTGGGCCTCGACCTGACGCGCACCGTCGGACAAGCACCCGTTGAACTGGAAGTGCCCCCGGAAATCGCTGAGATGGTGGAGCGCAGGGCGGCTGCCCGAGCCGCCAAGGATTTCGCTACGAGCGATGCAGTACGAGATGAGCTGGCCGCCCGCGGCTACACCATCACCGACACTCCTGATGGTCAGGTGCTCACCGCACACTGACCGACGATCGAATCAGCCGACCGGAACTTCCTCCGCCGGCACGTTCTCGAAAACCTCCGGATCCCCTTCATTGGGGCCATCACCGGATGCAGCGTCGTCGGGTGCGTTCGCTTCGTCCTGATTATTCTTCTTGTCCTTGTCCTTGTCCTTCTTCGGATCCTTGCCGCACACCACGGTGGGCGCAGCTCGGTAGAAGGTGCGGATGGTCTCCCGCTTGACTTCCTGATCTTCGTTGAAGAAGACACGGTCAACATTGATCGAGAATCCGGGGATACCTTGCTGCGGCGAGCAGCCCGGTCCCTTCTTTCGATAGACGGTCTCCGGTTGACGCACTCCCGTCCGCGGACCGAACTCGGCTTCGATGGCGTCGTAGACGCGCGTGCCCCAGAAGTCGACGGTCATCGAGGTGTTGGTCATCTTGGTGGTGATCAGGACCGGATACGGACTGTCGTTGCGGAACTTCATGTCGAAGATCCCCCAGGCAACCGTGGCTTCCAGGCCCGGCTGGTAGCGGGAGATGTAAACCGAGTGGGCGCGGGTGTCCACGCGTTCCATGCCGGCGAAGAATGCAGCGGTCCATACGGCGGTGGTCGCCGCCGAGACCCCGCCACCGAGGGCTTCCTCGAACACGCCACCGGGGCCGATGATGATTCCTTCGGTGTAGCCGTTCTCGACGGTGCGCTCCTTGATGGTGTCGTTCATCG
>CAZQRR010000100.1:0-7172 GCA_964595675.1 uncultured Rubrivirga sp.
GGATCTCCCGAACGACGGCCTCACCTCGCGAATCCCCATCGTCGACGTGTGGCCCCAGGTTCAGTGCGGGCGCCGTCCGGCAGCAGCAGCGCAGGGAGAGGTGCTGCCGATCCAAGCAACCGTCTTCCGCGACGGACACGCGCCGCTGAGCGTCGAGGTCGAACTCGCTCCTCCCCCCGGCGGGACAGCAAGCACCGTTCGCATGCAACCTGTGTGGGATTCGGGAGATCGATGGCAGGCGTTGATTCAGGTCGATGCGCCCGGTCCTTGGTGGTTCACGATCCACGCTTGGTCGGATCCATGGCGTCATTGGCTCGAACGAGCTCGGATCAAGATCCCCCAAGGTGTGGACGCGGATTTCGAACTCGCGGAAGGGGCTTGGCTACTGGAACAAGCCGCGAGTCGATTGCCGAAGGGTGAAATCGATTCGCTCGAAATCATCACCGCGGCAATCGCAGCAATGCGCGATCCACGGCTGCCTGCACAGGTTCGGTTGAGTGCAGCCACCACTTCGGAGATCTCCCGAATCGTCGATGAGTATCCGGTGCGCGCGGAGGAATCCTTCAGCGGACCGTGGCCACTACTGGTACAACGGCGCCGGGCCCTCGTCGGCTCCTGGTACGAGTTCTTCCCGCGAAGCGAAGGGGCATCACTGGATCCCCCGACCTCGGGAACGCTGCGGTCGGCGGCCAAGCGCCTTCCGGCGATCGCCGACATGGGTTTCGACGTGGTCTACCTGCCTCCGATCCATCCCATCGGGACTTCCCATCGCAAGGGGCGTAACAACACGCTCACGCCGGATCCGGAGGATCCAGGTTCGCCGTGGGCGATCGGCGATGCGTCGGGCGGCCACGACGCGATCCACCCGGACCTCGGAATCCTTGCAGATTTCGACGCTTTCGTTCGCGCGGCAAGCAAACTGGGAATGGAGATCGCTCTCGACCTGGCGTTGCAGGCATCTCCCGACCATCCGTGGGTCAGCGAGCATCCCGAGTGGTTCGTGCACCGCCACGATGGTTCGATCGCCTACGCGGAGAACCCTCCCAAGAAGTACCAGGACATCTATCCGCTGTACTTCGATGGAGATCCCGAGGGGATCTTCGCCGAAGTTGAGCGCGTCGTTCGATTCTGGATGTCCCACGGCGTTCGCATCTTCCGAGTCGACAACCCCCACACCAAGCCGCTGTGGCTGTGGGACCGGCTGATCTCGAACATCAACGCGACCGATCCGGACGTTCTATTCCTGGCCGAGGCATTTACCAAGGCTCCGATGATGAAGGCTTTGGCCGAGGTCGGATTCCAGCAGAGCTACACGTACTTCACCTGGAAGAACTCCAAGGACGAACTGATCGACTACCTGTCGGAGTTGGCGGGACCGGCGTCGGCCTACATGCGCCCGAACCTGTTCGCGAACACCCCGGACATCTTGCATGAGTACCTCCAACATGGGGGGCCGGCTGCCTTCGCAATCCGGGCCACCCTCGCCGCCACGTTGTCGCCCACGTATGGCGTCTACAGCGGATTCGAACTCTTCGAGCATGTGGCGGTAAGACCCGGTAGCGAGGAATACCTCGACTCCGAGAAGTACCAGTTCCGGCCCAGGGACTGGGACCTGGCGGCGCGGCAGGGGCGCACACTCGCGCCGTATCTGACACTGCTGAACTCGATCCGCCGAGAGCACCCTGCCCTGCAGGATCTTCGATCCCTACGTTTCCATCAAACCGACAATCACAACGTCATCGCATTCAGCAAGAAGGTAGGCGACGACATCATCTTGGTCACCTCGTTGGTGGATCCGCACCGCGAGCAGGAGTGTTCGGTGTGGTGGGACCTGCCATCCCTCGGGATGGATAGTGAACGAAAGTTCGTAGCGAAGGACCTGATCACCGGGCACACGTGGACGTGGTCGGCGAACACCTACGTGCACTTGCGTCCGTGGGAGAACGTGGCACACGTGGTCCACGCGACGGTCCCGCAGCGATGAGACCACTGCCCGTCTCGCGAGAGGACATCGAGCGCCTCGTGGACGGGGCGCACCACGATCCCCATTCGATTCTGGGCGCGCACCCGCACGATGGCTCCACGACCATCCGAGTCCTTCGTCCGCATGCACGGGCAGTGACCGTGGTGCTGCCCGACGGGGCGTTCCCGATGGATCACGAGACCAACGGAGTCTGGCTCGCGGTCGTGCCACTCGAATCGGTTCCCGACTACCGCATCGATGTGCAGTACGAAGGTGATCCCATTCCCGCCGACGATCCCTACCACTACTGGCCCCTCTTGGGAGAGATGGACCTTCACCTGCTCGGTGAGGGTCGCCACGAGGAGATGTGGAACCACCTAGGTGCGCATGTCCACCGTTTCGACAGTTCCTTCGGACCGGTGGAGGGAACGTCGTTCGCGGTTTGGGCGCCGAATGCGATCGGCGTTCGCGTGGTGGGCGACTTCAACTTCTGGGATGGCACAGCTCACCCCATGCGCTCACTCGGGGCCAGCGGCATCTGGGAACTCTTCGTGCCTGCCGTAGGTGCTGGTACGCGCTACAAGTACCAGATACTCGGACGCGATGGTGTGTGGCGCCTCAAGGCCGACCCCGTTGCGCTTTACGCCGAGCGGCCCCCGGATACGGCGTCGATCGTCTTCGAATCTACGTTCACGTGGACCGACCACGAGTGGATGACTCAGCGGAGTGCACGTGACCCGCACATCGGCCCGATGTCGATATACGAAGTGCACTTGCCGTCGTGGCGGCCGGGCCTTTCCTACCGTGAACTGGCGAGTGAACTCGTCGCCTACCTGACCGATACCGGGTTCACGCACGTGGAGTTACTGCCCGTCTCCGAACACCCCTACGGCCCGTCGTGGGGATATCAGGTTTCCGGCTACTTCGCCCCGACGTCGCGGCTCGGGAATCCCGATGATTTCCGTCACCTGGTCGATGCTCTTCATCGAGCCGGTATCGGCGTGATCATGGATTGGGTTCCTGCGCACTTTCCGAAAGATGACTGGGCGCTGGCCCGCTTCGATGGAACGTCGTTGTACGAACATCCCGACCCGCAGCGGGGGGAACACCCGGACTGGGGTACGTACGTCTTCGACTTCGGACGGCGCGAAGTGCGCAACTTCCTGGTAAGCAACGCCGTGTATTGGCTCGAGGAATTCCATATCGACGGACTTCGGGTCGACGCCGTGGCGTCGATGCTCTACCTGGACTACTCACGTGAGCCTGGACAGTGGTCGCCCAACGAGTTCGGTGGGCGAGAGAACCTCGATGCCGTTCGATTCCTCCAGGAGATGAACGCAACGGTCTACAAGCGAGTTCCCGGGGCGGTGACCATCGCCGAGGAATCGACCGCCTGGCCCGGAGTCACGACGCCTACATACGCCGGAGGACTGGGTTTCGGGTTCAAGTGGAACATGGGTTGGATGCACGACTCGCTCGACTACATCAAGCGAGATCCGATACATCGCGCTTATCACCACAACGACATGACCTTCTCGATGATGTACGCCTATTCGGAACGCTTCATCCTGCCGCTCTCCCATGACGAAGTGGTTCACGGCAAGGGCTCCTTGATCGCCCGCATGCCAGGGGATAGATGGCAAGCGCTTGCGAATCTGCGGGCGTATCTGGCCTTCATGTGGGCGCACCCGGGCAAGAAACTGCTGTTCATGGGCGCGGAGTTCGCGCAATCAGACGAATGGTCCAGTGAGCGCGGGCTGGACTGGTGGTTGCTGCAGTTCCCCGAGCACGAGGGCATCTGGCGCACGATCTGTGACCTGAATCGTGCCTATCGCGACTTTCCGGCCTTGTGGGAACGAGACCATGAACCGACTGGCTTCGAGTGGATAGATGCAGAAGACGCAGCAGACAACACGTTCAGCTTCCTGAGATGGGACAACCATGGGGATTGCCTCGCCGTGGTCGTGAACTTCTCACCGGTGCCCCGCACACAAGTTCGCCTAGGTCTGCCGTGGTCGGGTGAATGGGTCGAGGCGTTGAACACCGATTCGCGGATCTACGGCGGATCCGGCGCAGGGAACCTCGGAGCGGTCCAGGCCCAAGCCCAGCCGTGGAATGGTCGACCGGCCAGCGCCGAGATCACCATTCCGCCCTTGGCCGCTTGCTACTTCACGTCCCGCAATCCGGAGGACTCGCCGAGCGCGACTTCCAAGAAGATCGCGACTCCCTAGAACAGAGCGTTCGCCAGCGCCAGGCGCGCCGGACCCACAGCAGGATCGTCGCCGGCCACGGTGAACAGTTCGATCAGACGATTGCGCACCTGTTCACGCTCATCTCCCCCAGTAGCGCGCACCACCGCGATGAGGCGATCGAAACAGGCAGACCACTGACCCCGCAGGGCTTCGACATCGGCTGCTCGTAGTTGGGTGGCGACATCATCCGAGGACTCGCTTCCCTCAACGAGAGCAATGTCGTGGTCGAACCCCTCCGTACGTTCATAGAGATCGACCACGGCCAGGCCCGCAGCAGCCTCGGAGTCCGCAGGTGTCTCGTCGAGGATCCGCTTGTAGGCCTGCCGCGCAGCCGCCCAGTCGCCCACTTCGATAGCTTGGAATGCGACGTCGAAGCGCGGATCGCCTGGAGGCTCTTCCTCTACCAAAGCGGGTGCTTCCCCACTTGCCAAAGTTCCGTTCACTCCCTGACTTGCCGCCACTTCGAGCAGTTTGTCCAAGGCCGGGCGGATCTGCTGCTCGGGCATGGCTCCTTGGAACAGCGGCACTACCTGCCCGCCGATCACTGCATAGACCGAGGGGATCGATTGCACCTGGAATGCAGCGGCGATCTGCTGCTCGGCATCGACATCGACCTTGGCCAACACCCACCGTCCGGCGTACTCGGCGGCGAGTTTCTCGAGGACGGGTGAGAGCTGCTTGCACGGACCACACCACGAGGCCCACAGGTCGACCACAACGGGAACCGTCATGGATCGATCGAGGACTTCGGCTTGGAAAGTGGCCGTGGTGACATCCACGATCACACCTGCCGGGGCTCCCGCGAGAGCAGCCTCGGTCTTGCGTTGCTGCTCCTTTTGCGCCACCAGGGCGCCCAGGTCCACTGCTCCAGAGAAGTTCGGCGTGCTCATGTGCCCCATTCTGGTCCACGCCAGACTCGCCCCGACCAACACACCTTTATTGCCCCGAGAGCGCGCCTACTCCCCCGAAAGCACGACTATCTCCTCGAAAGCAGGACAATGGGATCATGCACGTTTCCGCTCGGGTCGACTACGGCACCCGAGCGATGGTCGAACTCGCTGCAGCCTGGGTGGATGACCCCCACAGGTTGACCAAGGGCGATAAGCTCGCCCGGGCCCAGGAGATCCCCGCGAAGTTCCTCGAGGGGATCTTGCGACAGTTGCGTCAGGCCGGACTGGTGGCCAGCCAGCGCGGGGCCGAAGGCGGTTACCGACTGGACAAGGACCCCTCAAACATAACGATCGCCGACATCGTTCGGGCCCTCGACGGTCCTTTGGCTGCCGTTCGCGATCTTCGTCCGGAGGACGTCCACTACGCCGGCGGTGCTGATCACCTGCGTGAAGTGTGGGTTGCGCTGCGATCTGCCATGCGTGACGTCCTCGAGCACACGACTATCGCCGACGTTCGAACGGGCGACTTTCCCGATCGGGTCCGCCAGTACCTCGACGAGCCCGATGCCTGGCGTCGCCGCTAGCGCACTCACTCCCAGGACTGCGATCGCATTTTCTGCCATAGACGATCGGCAGCATCGTTAACGGTCGTCCGCCCGCTCGCGACATCTACGGCCAAGTCGCGAACGAGGCTCGATGCAGGCTCGACTGCGGTGTGAGCACGCACCATGCCCAGTAGCTCCGAGACGACCTCCTCACGAGCTCGCTGTGCGCGACGCCGTTCGAGTTCACCGTGATCACGCGCCCACGCATGATGCCCGTCGATCGCTGCGACCACATCAGGGATACCTTCACCGGTGCTCGCGATGGAAACCACCACGGGCGGAATCCACGATGTCGGTCCTTGATCGGTCGCCAGGGCGATCATCTGACGAAGATCCCGTGCGGTGCCCTGCGCACCCTCCCGGTCGGCCTTGTTGACGACGAAGACATCTCCGATCTCCAAGATGCCGGCCTTAGCCGCCTGGATGCCATCTCCCATTCCCGGCGCCAGGAGAACGACGGTCGTATCCGCAGCCGCCGCGATCTCCACCTCGGACTGACCCACACCCACGGTCTCGATCAAGACGACGTCGAATCCTGCAGCGTCGTAGACCCTCAAGACCTGTCCGGCAGTAGCTGCCAATCCACCCAAATGGCCTCGGGAGGCCATCGAACGAATGAACACATCCGAATCCCCGGAGTGATCCTGCATCCGAATCCGGTCCCCCAGAAGTGCTCCGCCGGAGAACGGCGACGATGGATCAACCGCGAGGACACCCACCGACAGCCCCGCGCCGCGGTAAGCAGCGATAAGCGCAGCGGTCATGGTCGACTTCCCCACACCCGGTGCACCCGTCAGGCCGATGGTGCGAGCACGATGCGATCCACCCGAGTCGCGGATCAGAGCCGACATGAGCGTGCGCCCGACCTGGCTTTGATTCTCGACCAACGTTATGGCTCGGGCTACATCCCGGACCCGACGCTCTCGCACTCCTACGACGAGGGCTTCGATGTCCGCCGGTTGAGGGCGTTCGTTCATGCAGCGGGCACCTTGACGATCAGGGCATCACCCTGTCCGCCTCCTCCACACAAAGCCGCCGCTCCGATTCCACCGCCCCGCCGACGAAGCTCGTAGATCAGGTGGAGAACCAAGCGCGCTCCGGACATTCCTATGGGGTGACCGAGAGCGATGGCGCCGCCATTCACGTTGACGATGTCGTCGCCTACTCCCAGCCGGCGCATCGAGGCGATCGACACCGCGGCGAATGCCTCGTTGACCTCGATGAGATCGAGATCGCTCACGCCAATGCCTTCCTTCGCGCAGGCCGCCTCGATTGCCGCCGCCGGCTGTTCATGCAGCGATGGATCCGGGCCGGCCACAACCCCGTGCGCGCCGACGTACGCCAGGGGTGTCCTACCCCACCGGTGGGCTTCCTCGCGTGAGGTCACCAACAAAGCCGCGGCGCCATCGGATATCTGGGAGGCGTTCCCGGCCGTGATGGTTCCGTCCTTCGCGAAAGCCGC
>CAZQRR010000101.1:0-4068 GCA_964595675.1 uncultured Rubrivirga sp.
TCTGGCGTGGATACGGAATCGACCGTGGATGGACCGAACTCAAGGGTTGCTTCGCCAAGCCCGAGCCGAAGCACGACAACTACTGCCACCGCAACCACATCCACATCTCCCTGACGTGGGCTGGTGCGCGCGGCGAAGTACCAGGAATGGCCCCCGCGCCAGCACCAGAGCAACAGGCAGCACCGGAGCAACCTGCTCCCGAACAGCCAGCACCGCAACCACCGGAGGCGGTCGAAGAAGGCTTCTACGGGATCGGCTCTGAGGTCGGCTATGAATCTGCTGCCTTGGGTCCATTCCAGCCAGGTGAAATACGGACCGTCGCGTTGAATGGCGTCGCACCACAGGCCAGCACGGCTTTGGTGGCGATCACCACACGTGAGGCCGACGCGAAGGGTCGCCTGCGCATCGGGCTCGGTACCGACAAGGAAAACAGCGCTGGAATCAAGGTTCCCAAGCGTGGTGCGCGCACCACGATGCGCATCGTTCCCGTCTCATCAGGGGCGTTGCAGATCAAGGCGCCGGACAGGACAGCCGTTCAGGTGCGCGTGGATGTCTTGGGCTACAGCGTCGGTGCAGAACCCGCGCGTGCGGTGGGACTGCCACCAACAGGATTGCACAAGGGACGCTTCGATGCGGGTGAGGTCAAGGTCGTGAAGGCCCGCGGCGTGGGACGCGTGCCGAAGAAGGCGAAGAAGGTCAGTGCGGTGATCTTGCGCGTCACCACCAAGGGCCGCGGCGAGGCGGGTCGTTTCGCGGCTTACGCGGTCGGTGGTGTGGATCGCGGCACGACCTCAGCGGTGATTCCGATGGATGGCAGGAACTCGACGCTGCTCGTGGCCGAAATCGGGGATGACGGTCTGATCGCGTTGGCTTCGTCAGTCAAGACTCGAGCGAACGTGAAGATCGTCGGTTACGTCCGTTAACTCTGGCAATCGTTAGCATCCCGATATGGCACGTCGCGGTTCCTGGAAGTCCAGCAAAGTAGTCACCCGAAAGTCGTGGGGTCTGCTCAAGGAGAATCCCTACCTCTTCGCCTTTCCCATAATCGGCCTGGTGTTGACCCTCGTTCCGCTCATTGTCTTCGGCGTCCCGGCCCTGATATTCCTCGACGCGGACAACAACTGGTTGGCCGCTGCTTTCGCAATCGCTTTGGTCTTCGGTGTGCAGGCTTTCGCGACGTTCCCGTCGGCTGGTTTGGTCGCAGCGGTCGACGAGGAGATGCACGGACGCGACGCGTCGGTGGGTCGCGGTATGTCCGCAGCGTTCGGACGCTTCGGACCCCTGGTGGCGTGGTCGGCGATTCAGACAGTGGTCTCGATCCTGCTGGGTCTGGTGCGCGGCAATGGTCAAGGGAACATCGTCGGTGTTCTGCTGCGGAATATCGTTGCCGCCGCCGCTGACGTCATGTGGCAGTTGATCACCTTCTTCGTCCTTCCGGTCATGATGATCGAGAAGGAATCACCCATCAATGCCATCAAGACCTCGAGTGGCCTGTTCAAGAAGCAGTGGGGAACGCAACTAGCCGGTGGTGTCCGCATCGGTGGGCTCGTTGCGCTGCTGGTGATTTTGCCCGGTGCCTTGGTCATGGTTGGCGGAATCGCGCTCGTCTTCACGGGGAACACGGGGACAGTGGTCGCCGGCATCATCACAGCGGTCATCGGATTCTTGATCATCATGCTCGGCTCACTGATCATCAGCGCGATGCGCGGTATCTACTCCGTGGCGCTCTACTACTACGCCAAAGACGGTGAGGTTCTGGGTGGCTTCACCGGTGAGGAGTTGCAGTCCTCGGTTAGCTTGAAGTCGTAGACACGACCACGTCACACCCACTACCTAGGATCATCCGGTGATGGATCCCGGTGCACTGGTGCACGACCTCAACCCCTCGCAGCAGGCGGCGGTCGAACATCGCGGTGGCCCGCTGCTGATCGTCGCGGGAGCGGGCTCGGGGAAGACCCGGGTTCTCACGCGCCGGATCGCGCACCTGTTGGCCACCGGCGACGCCAATCCCGGGCAGATCCTCGCCATCACCTTCACCAATAAGGCTGCCGCGGAGATGAAGGATCGTGTGGCGGAACTTGTGGGTCCTGCCTCGAGAGCCATGTTGGTGTCCACCTTCCACAGCGCCTGCGTTCGCATCCTGCGCAAGGAAGCCGGCCGGCTCGGTATGTCCACTTCCTTCAGCATCTACGACCAAACGGACTCCTTGCGTTTGATGCAGATGGTGATCCGGGATCTGGATTTGGATCCCAAGCGTTACCCAGCGCGTTCGTTCCTGGCGCAGGTGTCCAATGCGAAGAACGAGTTGATCGATCACGAGGCCTTCGCATCTCAGGCGAGCAATCACATGGAATCCACCGTCGCCGAGGCTTACGCCGAATACCAGAGACGGCTGACGAGAGCATCCGCCTTCGATTTTGACGATCTCATCGGCTCCACGGTTGCGCTGATGCAGTTGTTCCCCGACGTAGCCGAGCACTACCGCCGGCGATTCCGGCACGTGCTGGTCGATGAATATCAAGACACCAACCATGCGCAATACACGCTCATCCGTGAACTCGTCGGACCTGAAGGCCAGTCATTGCCGCCGGCCAGTCTGTGCGTGGTGGGTGACGCGGATCAGTCGATCTACGCCTTCCGTGGCGCCACGATTCGCAATATCGAGGAATTCGAGCGTGACTTCCCGAACGCCACGACCATCCTGCTCGAACAGAACTACCGCTCCACCCAGAACATCTTGAGCGCGGCCAACGCGGTGATAGCCCACAACTCCGCGCGGCGCGAGAAAAGACTGTGGACCCAGGAGGGCGCGGGAGAGCCGATCGTCGGATACGTGGGCGACGATGAACACGACGAAGCTTCGTTCATCAGTGAGGAGATCGACAAGCTCGTCGATCAACACGGCTACCGCCCCGGAGACGTCGCGGTTTTCTATCGCACCAACGCTCAATCTCGTTCCGTCGAAGAAGTTTTCATCCGCATGGGAATGCCCTACAAAGTGGTGGGCGGCGTTCGCTTCTACGAACGGCGTGAGGTGCGAGATGCCCTGGCCTATCTTCGCGCTATCGCGAACCCCGGCGATGAAGTCTCGCTGCGCCGCATCCTGAACGTCCCCAAGCGCGGCATCGGCGAGCGAGCCGAGGCTGCGATCGAATCCTTGGCGGAGCGCGAGCGCATCACATTCGACGAGGCCATGCAGCGTGCCGAGGAGGCCCCGGGTCTAGCTGCCCGGTCCCTCAATGCCGTGCGTTCCTTCGCGGAGATGATGGAGGCGCTGCGGACCTTGGCCGAATCGGGAGCCGATGCACCCACCGTCTTGCAGGCGGTGCTCGAGCAGACCGGTTACGTAACCGAACTCCAGGCGTCGCTGGACCCGCAAGATGAAACACGGGTGGAGAACCTCGCCGAACTTGAATCGGTCGCGCAGGAATTCGCGACCGCAAACGAAGGATCGACCCTGGTGGAGTTCTTGGAGCAGATCGCCCTCGTCGCCGATTCGGATGAGATTCCCAACGACGATCAGCACGGCGGGGTGGTCACGTTGATGACACTGCACACCGCCAAGGGATTGGAATTCCCGGTGGTGTTCCTGACCGGTATGGAGGACGGGATCTTCCCGCATATCCGTTCCCTCGGTGATCCTGGCGAGCTCGCAGAAGAACGTCGATTGGCTTATGTGGGTCTCACGCGCGCTCGGCAGCGGCTGTACCTGACCAGGGCGGTCTCACGTTCCGCGTGGGGGACGCCTGCTTACAACCCACCGTCACGCTTCTTGTCAGAGATCCCCGAGGAGTTGCTCGATTGGCGGCGTGAGGAGCCGATGTCCAGGCCGATCGGCGCCGGAGGCTTCGGCTCTGCGCCTTCATCTAGCAGCGCAGCTGTCAGGCTGGGGGATCGGGTGATCGGCAAGGGCCCAGTCGTTTCCCTGGCGGCAGGGGATCGGGTCACCCACAGCAAGTTCGGCCTCGGCACGGTGGTTAGCACCTCGGGAGTCGGAGACAAGGCAGACGCAACCATCGACTTCGGTTCGGCTGGTACCAAGCGCCTATTGCTGCGCTACGCCCCGGT
>CAZQRR010000101.1:4168-7125 GCA_964595675.1 uncultured Rubrivirga sp.
GACTGATCCTCAGGAGCCGATGCTGAATCCAGCTTCGATGTCACGCTGGGAGTATGTACGAAACGAGATGTGCGTCTGGGTTGCAGTGACGCCCGGCACCTTGCTGATGCCGTCGGTTACCACCTGAGCCACGCCTTCATGATCGGTGACCTCTATCAGCGCGATCAGGTCGATGTCACCTGTGACCGAGTAAGCCGCTCGCACACCGGAAATGTCGGCTATCGCCTGACCGGCTTCGTTGATGGAACCGGGCTCGACATGGATGAAGCACAACGCCGTGATCATGGCAGCAGACTAGTGTTCGGCGCGGTGCGCTGTGCGCTAGGTGTTTCCCGTCCCTGCCGTTCGCGCACGGAACGCGACACGAGGAGATCGTTGGATGGACGTACAGGGCTCTCGCGTTACCGCCTATCGCAGGCTTGCCTGGAATGAGACGGACGCAGCAGGGCACAACCATTTCTCAGCCGCCGTGCGCTGGCTAGAGGAGACCGAGCACGCCCTCTATCGGACGCTGGGGCTCGGTTTGGAGTTCATCGACCGGGTCCCCCGCGTGAGTTTGCGGCTCGATTACTTCCGTCGCCTCTACTTCGGTGATGAATTGCGCATCGAGTTGGGTGTGGTTCGTTTGGGAACGTCGTCGTGCACGTTCGCCTTCAGCGTGTTCAACGGCGACGGCGACGAGGCCGTCGCGGGGGAGTACGTGGTGGTCCACGTCGAATCCACGGACGGCGGTAGCGCCCCTTGGCCGGAGGAGATGAGGCAGGCACTCCTGAGTGGCGAACACCTCGAGGTCCGCGAGGAGGTCCGTACCGTCGGAGCCGATTCGTGAAATGCGGGTCGTGCAAGGTTTGATCTTTGATACGTTCCGTCGGTGTTGCCCGAAGTACGAATGGAAACCGCCTCGGAGGTGGCGGCTCGGTTGATCTTGGACGCCATCGTCGATGGCCGCTTCCCGCCCGGCGCCCCGCTTCGGCTCCAGGATCTGTCGAGCCAACTGGGGATGAGCATGATGCCGGTCCGGGAGGCCATTCGAAAGCTCGCAGCCATGGACATCGTCGAGATGGAGCCGCGTCGTGGTGCTCGGGTTCGCGAGAAGTCGCTGGCGGACCTGCAGGACACCTACTTCAGTCGCATGGTCCTGGAGACGGCAGCCATCAAGGAAGCTGCGAAGGGCCTGAGCACCCACGACTATGAACGGGCGGCCACTGCGTTGGCCGAGCAGGAGGAGGCCCAGGCTCGAGGGGACTTGGTGGCCGCACGCGATGCGCACGAGCGCTTCCACTTCGCCCTCTACGAGGCATCCGGGCGCACCTGGTTGGTGCGCTCGATCCTCCCGGGTTGGCGCAATTCCGAGCGTTACCGCGTGGCCACCCTGACTCTGGAGATGACCGCCCGGGCTCGTGCACAAGAGCACAAGCAGATTCTCGACTCCGTGCGGGCGGGCGATGCCGAGGCGGCCGCGGAGGCTCTCGCGGCCCACTTGCAGCACTCCGTCGACCTCGCCATCTCGTCGTTCGCCGTTCCGGAGGAACCAGGGTCCATCGAAGGTCAAAACTCGGTAACAATCGACCCGACTTCGCCGAAGGCATTGCCTAATCCTTGATCAAATGTGACACTGCGCGTATGCCGTGAAATTGGCGGTCGGTAATTTTGGGAGAGTCCCGATAACGACAGGGAGGGTGCATGAGGCCAGGTCTCATGAAAATGGCGGTCGCCATAGGCGCCGCGTCCTTGGTTCTCGCGGGTTGCGTGTCGTCCTCGGACGACGCCGCCACGGAACCGGCCGCGGAAGAAACCGTCGCTGAGGAAGCGGTCGAAGAGACCGTCGCTGAGGAAACCGCAGACGCCGAGCCCAGTGGCGATCCGCTGGTCCTGGGCATCGTGCAGGCTGGTAGCGGGTTCATGGGCCCGATCGATACGCCGGCCCGTAACGCCCTGCTCCTCGAGGTCGAAAAGGTCAACGCGGCAGGCGGCGTGAATGGCCAGCCGATCACCGTGGACTTCATCGACACCGAGACCGCATTCGAGCGCTACGCGCCGGCCGCTGAGGAGGTCATCGCCAACGGTGCGAACGTCCTCATCGTCACCTGCGACTACGACGTCTCCGCGCCTGCCGCACTCGTGGCTGAGGGCAAGAACATCCTCAACCTCGCACCGTGCATCGGCGATCCGATCTACGGGCCCGACGGAGGTCTGCCGAACGGCTTCTCCATCGGTGCGGGCACGCCTGGTGAGACCACGGTCATGGCGGAATTCGCCGCAGACCAGGGTTGGACGAGCGCGGTGCTTCTGCGTGACATGTCGATCAAGTACACCCAGAACCAGTGCTCGATCTTCGAGAAGCGCTTCACCGAACTCGGTGGATCGGTCCTGGCCACCTACGACTACGTCCAGGGCGACTCCGTCAAGGAGACCGTGTCCAAGATCGCTGCGGGCGACCAGCCCGACGTGATCGTGAACTGCGGCTACAACCCCGGTGGTGGTCAGGTTGCGAAGGAGATCCGCGATGGTGGCGTTGAAACGCCGATCATCTCCGGATTCGGCATGGACGGTGACTTCTGGGTCGGTGCGATTCCGGACCTGAAGGACTACTACGTCGTGACCTACGCGGCCAAGAACGGCGACGACCCCGATGCGGCTGTCAACGAGTACGCAGCTGCGTACGAGGCGGCCTACGGTTCGCCGCCGGACGTGGGTGGCTTCGTCACCGGCCCGGCCACCTTGCAGCTCATCCTCGAGGCCTACAAGCAGGCCGGCAGTTGGGATGGCGACAAGATGACCGCTGCCTTCGAGGCGATGAACCAGGTTCCGACTCTGGCTGGCCCGTCGAGCTTCTCGCCGGATCTCCACATCAATGTCGAGCGCCCGATGGCGGTGCTCGTCGTGGAAGACGGCAAGCTCAAGTGGATCGAGGATCGGGCTCCGGAGAAGGTCACCTTCGCCGAATGATCGATACG
>CAZQRR010000102.1:0-7108 GCA_964595675.1 uncultured Rubrivirga sp.
GACTGCGAGGTGGTGCAGGGATACGGCATGACCGAGATGAGTCCGGTCTCGCACGTGACACGGATGGGTGACTTCAAGCCAGGAACGTGCGGCGTAACCGTCGCAAACACCGAATGTCGCATCGTCGACGCTGAGGGCGGCGAGGATCAAGGAGTCGGAGCCGTCGGTGAGCTCTGGGTGCGCGGACCACAAGTCATGAAGGGTTATTTGAATAATCCCGAGGCGACCGCGCTGACGATCGACAAGGACGGTTGGCTCCACACCGGGGATGTAGCTTTCATCGACGAGGACGGCCACATGACGATCGTCGATCGGGTCAAAGAACTCATCAAGTACAAGGGGTTCCAGATCGCGCCCGCAGAACTCGAGGCCCTTCTCCTCACGAATCCGAATATCACCGATGCTGCTGTGGTCGGGGTTCCCGACGATGAGGCAGGAGAACGGCCGCGCGCATTCATCGTGGTGAAGGCTGGCCAACAGGTGAGCGCCGATGACATCACGGAATTTACCGCCCAACATGTGGCTACCTACAAAGTCATCCACGATGTGGTCTTCACGGAGGAGATTCCGAAATCAGCTTCGGGCAAGATCCTGCGGCGCATGCTGCGTGACCGATAACCATGTGGTGCACTTAGTCCGTGCGACGCTTGCTGCTGGCCTCTACGATCAGCATCGTCGGGTTGATCGCCCTGGGAGCGTGCAGCCAGGAGCAGACCGAGTCTCTCTCCGGCGTGAGCACGCCCACGCCCAATCCATCCAGCACGAGTGCTGCGCCTGCACCGCAAGAGACGGCAACTCCAGAGCAGGAATGGCAGGACGCCGTCGTTGCGACACAAATTGACGACAGTGTGGAGATCGAAATCCAATTGATTACCAATGTCGAAGGCTTCGAGCGAGTCACGTCGGGGGCAGGCTACGTAGAGATGGGACCCGGCTTCGGGGATATCTCCTGGACTGATGACCTCGGTCTCACACGCGAAGTATTGACATCCAACGGTCATTTCCTCGAACTCGACGGAACATGGTTCGCCATCGAGCGCGAAGGGGCATTGCCGACAACGGTCGCCTTCGATCCACTACAGGGTCTCGAAAGCGCCACCGACGTTGTGCGCGTCGGACCAGATGACGTGCTGGGGGTGGCAACGATCCGCTACGACGCTGAGCTCGATGCAGGTGCTGGGCCGACAACCATGGGATTCAGCGAGGAGGAGTTGACCGTCTTCTCCAGCGGCTCGGATGCTTCACTCATCGCCACGATCTGGGTAGACGGCGACGGACGCATCGTGCGCCTACTTCGCGACTATCAGTCGGTGAGCATCGATGGCGACCCGATCAGTGCCACGAGTATGGCGCTGTTGGACCAACACGGCTCGAATCGACCGATCGATGTACCGGAAACCGCAGATGCGCTACCGGCACCCATGTAGGCACGCGAGATAGGCGCCTTACCTTCACTTGACCTGCCCTATCCGATGGCTTTACCCGGCTTCGGTCACGATTTTTCCACCAAGCTATGAAGGAGAATCGATGATCACCGTCACCGTCGACAATGCCAGCTGCCAGAACTACGGACACTGTTGCTTCGAAGCTGAAGATGTATTCCAACTGGATGAGAATGGGCAACTCACTTATCAAACGGAGGTTGGTGACGAGCGATTGGATGCCATCGAACAGGCTGCAGACGCGTGTCCGATGCAAGCCATTAGCCTGATGCAATGATGACCGATCCCGTCGTTGTAGTCGGCGCAGGCCTCTCGGCACTGCGCACGGTCGAATCGTTGCGAAAGTCCGGTTACGGCGGTCGCATCGTGGTGGTGGGAGACGAGGAATTCGCACCGTATAACCGTCCACCGCTGTCCAAGGAAGCACTCGCGGGCGGCGTGGAGATCTCCGACCTGACCTTCCCACAGAAGGCAAGTATCGACGACGTCGAATGGGTCCTAGGGACGCCGGTTGTTTCCAGCAACCTGGAGGCCGGTGTGGCCACCTTGGCTGACGATCGGTCCCTACGCATGTCGGCGTTGGTCGTTGCATCCGGAATCCGCCCCCGAGTTCTGCCGATCCCGGGCCCGAGCGAAGGCCGGCTGTTCCTCAGGACCGCGAACGACGCCCGAACACTGCGCACACGACTGGGTCCGGGTGTGCGTTTGTTGATCATGGGAGCGGGTTTCATCGGCTGCGAAGTGGCAGCGACCGCTCGATCTATGGGTTGCGAAGTGAATGTCGTCGCCCTCGACGAGGAACCCATGATCCGCCCCCTCGGGGCTGAGCTGGGTGCGGCTATGCGCCGTCATCACGAATCGCACGGAGTCCGCTTCCACCTCGGCCGCACCGTCTCACAATTCCTCGGTACGCAAACCGTCACGGGCGCGGTATTGGACGATGGCACACACGTTGCAGCCGACGTCGTGTTGGAGGCCATCGGTTCACTGCCCAATACCGAGTGGCTCGAGGGCAACGGACTGGACTTGTCGAACGGTGTACTGACCGATGGGCACCTTCGCGTGATGGATGCACCCCTTCCTGCAGTAGCGGTGGGCGATGTCGCACGCCATCCGAACGCCCTATTCCCTGGTCAGACCTATCGCATCGAACACTGGAACATGCCCACGGAGATGGCCAAGGTGGCCGGGCCCACTCTCGCCGCGCTCGTGGAAGGAAGAGAACCTGCCATTCCAGCCTTCCGAGGCCTTCCCTCCTTCTGGAGCGACCAATACGACCTTCAGATCCAGTCTTTCGGCATTCCGGGTTTCGCCAAGCGATCGGAGTTGTTCGAGGGTCGATACGACGACGCCTGCATCGTCGAGTACCACGACGCTTCGGGTCTGGTCGGCGTGATCGGTGTGAACCGAACCGCGGAACTAGTTCCGTTCAGGAAGCGGCTCCTCGAGCGCAATCAGTGACCGAAACGTGACCGTTTCGCGGACCTGAAACCGATCGCGGTGCGTCCAAGATGCGTGTTGATGAAGCGACTTGGCCACGTAGCAGGGGTCCTCGTGGGTGCGGGGATCTTCCTGACCGCATGCGGTGGCGCGGACCAGTCCACGAGTTTCGACACCGCACCATACGAGGCAGCCGGTGAGGTCATCCCGCACTCGGACGCTTCCAACATCCGAGTGGATGAGCAAATCATCCGTACCGCGAACGTCACGATGGAGGTCGATGATGCTTCGCGCAGCGTGGAGGATATTTCCCAACTCGTCACGGATCTCGACGGCTTCATCCAAAGCAAGAGCGTTTACACGTACGACAACGACGCCAGCGCCATGGTGACCGCACGGATTCCCGCAACCGAACTCGACGGGTTCCTTGTATCGATGACCGATTTCGGTGATGTCACCAATAGCAGTGTCGACGCCCAGGACGTCACGTTGGAAGTGGTCGATCTCCAGGCGCGGATTTCCACGCTCGAGGAGTCGATAACCCGACTCCGCGAACTCCAAGCGCAGGCAGCATCCGTTGCTGATCTCGTTGCCGTGGAGTCCGAATTGGCGGTGCGCCAGTCCGAACTGGAATCGCTACAAGCCCGCAGGGACTACCTTGCGCGCCAAGTGGAGATGTCCACGGTGTACCTCACACTGAATCAACGTGATGTGGGGCCAGGGGTCAGTCCCGATTTCCTCGGTGGTCTGGAGAACGGCTGGAATTCACTGCTGGCACTGACCGCAGGGTTGATCACCGTCGCAGGGTTCCTCGCGCCATATCTTGTGATCGCAGGTGTCGTGACCGGCGTCGTTTTCATCATCATCGGAATCTCTCGTCGAAAGGACCGACCATGACATCCACGCGCAGGAATCTCACGAGTCTTGCTGCCACGGTTCTTACCGGAGCAGTCCTCGTGACCGGGTGCACTTCCTCATCGGACACCGACAGCGGAATGCCCACACCAACCGAAAGCGAGTCCGAGGTGATTATGGACGTGACCCCCGAGCAGATCGCGTTCGTCGAGGATCTCCTCGCAACCCCGTTGCCCCAGGATGAGGCGACCGCTCGGATCGAGGAGGCCGGTTACGTCTGGCGACTGGGCACCATAGATGGAGAACCGCAGGCGGTCACCATGGACTACCGACTCGATCGCCTCACTTTGACCACCCAGGACGGCCTGGTCATCGACGCCACCTGGGGCTGACGGCTAGTCACCCTCATTCACCGTCACTGGCGTCGTCTCAGGAGATTGCGGCGCGGTAGCCCGACCCAGCGGCACACCGACCAACACCCCGAACAGCACCAGCAGGACCGCGATCAAGATGGTCGTCGATCGAGCGCGGCCCGGCTTGTTCCGCTTGGCTAGCAACTGGGCTAGCTCCTCGCCGGAAGCATCGCGAACTTCGTCGTCATTCATATGTGGTGCTCCTATTCATGGCGCGCTTATTCATGGCGCGCTTATTCATGGCGCGCTTATTCATGGCGCGCTTATTCATGGCGAAGCGCTTCGATCGGCCGAAGCGACGCTGCACGTTTGGCTGGGTAGCTGCCGAAAAACAGGCCGATCGCCACACTGATGGCGTACGCCCCGACCACGGAGATCGGCACCACGGATGGCGAGATGCCTGCCACCTCGATCTGGGCGATCAGCAGTGCGATCACCAAGCCCGCAGTGGCTCCGAAGACGGACAGCACCGTGGCTTCCAGCAGGAATTGCAGCAAGATGAACCGTCGCGATGCGCCGATCGCCTTGCGAATCCCGATCTCCCGAGTCCGCTCGGTAACCGACACGAGCATGATGTTGGTGATACCGATACCACCCACCAGCAGGCTGATCGCACCGACCGCACCCAGCAGTGCGGTGAACACTCCCAGGGCCGTATTGGCAGTTTCCAGCAAGCTCGTTTGGTTGAAAACCTCGAAGTCGCGGGTGCCTTCGCGGGTGCCGTGCTGCTCATCCAAGACCGCGATAGCTTGGGCTTCGGCGGCATCGGTCGCTTCCGGCGATACCGCCTGCACGGAGATGTAGGTGAGCTCCCCAAAGCCGGTGATCGAGTTCTCCACCGCCGATAACGGTGCCACCACAACATCATCGGGATTGGTGAACGATGCCCCCTTCTCAGCCTGGACTCCCACCACGGTGAAGGGCGCCCCGTTGCAGATGATCCGCTGACCAAGCGGATCACTGTCAGGGAAAAGCTGCTCGGCCACCGTGGATCCGATCACCACGATCCGGCGAGCCGATAACTCATCGGCGTTCGTGAAGTAAGCGCCTTCAGCAACCGGGGAGTTGGTGATCTCGAAGTACGAGGGCCAGGTACCGACAATTTGCGTCGAGTGACTGAGGTCGCCGATCGTGCAGGTGACGACGGCGCGCTTCTCCGGTGCAGCACCGGCTATGTCAGGTGCTGCTATCGGATCGTTTAGTGCCGCCGCATCGTCGACCGTGAGATCTTGTACGGAGGGATTGACAATCTCACCCCCGCGGTTGGGATTACTCGGTGTGATCGTGAGCAAATTGCTACCCAGGGACTGGATGCTCGCAGTAACGGAATTCGACGCACCCTGCCCGAATGCAACCAAGATGATCACGGCTGCAACACCGATCATGATTCCTAGCGTGGTGAGGATGGATCGGAGGCGATTGGCGACTATCGCTTGCCATCCACTCCTGAGCGCTTCAATCAAAATCATCGATTACTCGCAAGGAGATCGGATTCGATACGACCGTCCCGCAAAGTGATGACCCGCTGAGCACGTGCGGCCACCTCATCCTCGTGCGTGATGATCACGATGGTTTTACCCTCGGCATGAATCTCGTCCAGCAAATCCAGGACGTCCGCCGTGGATTTCGAGTCGAGATTCCCTGTTGGTTCATCGGCCAACATGAGCGACGGCTCCATAGCGAGAGCCCGCGCTACCGCCACGCGCTGCTGCTGTCCTCCCGACAACTCATTGGGCTGGTGATGGGATCTATCGGCGAGTCCGACTTTGCCGAGCGCTTCGAGTGCGCGACGGCGACGCTCCCCGCGCCGAACCCCCCGGTACATCAACGGAAGCTCGACGTTCGCAACAGCACTCATTCGTGGGATGAGGTTGAACGCCTGGAAAATAAAACCGATGCGGCGATTGCGGACCAAGGACAGTGCGTCGTCGTCCAGATCGCCGATATCCACGCCATCGATCCGGTAGGTACCGGAAGTTGCGACGTCGAGCGCCCCGATGATGTTCATCAGCGTTGACTTACCTGACCCTGAGGCACCCATGATGGCCACATATTCGCCGGGATCGACCTTCAGCGATACGCCGTCGACGGCACGTACTTCGGCCTCGCCTGACCCATAGACCTTGGTGACATCGATCATGTCGACAACAGGTGCCATCGGCCTAATCCCCACCGCCACCGAAGGGTCCGTCGGGATCGTCGTCTCTACCTGAGCCGGGAACGCCGCCTTCGGGGAAGGACAGATCCTCAGCGGACGGCACGACCAGGACGTCACCTTCGCTTACCCCGGCAGTGATTTCCGTTCCGGTGTCACCTTGCAGACCGATGGCCACGGGGGTGGAGACCGTCTGCCCGTCGTCGTTCAAGACCAACACGGTCGCCCGCTCACCCGAACCGGTGATGGCTCCCTGAGGAACCAGGAGTACGTCGGTCACTTCATCGATCAGCACAGCAACGGAGGCGGTCATTCCTTCGCGTACCGCTTCGGGGGCGTTATCGACCTGGACCCGGACGCTGTAGGTCACCAAACCCGTGGTGCCCGTCGTGGCGACCGGATCGACCGCCACCACAACTCCCTCAGCTTGCACACCGGCCAGTGCGTCGAAGGTGACGGTGGCCGAAGCACCCACGGTTACGCCCGCCGCATCCGACTCGGCGAAGTCCGCCACTACTTCAAGCGGACCGTCAGGGATAACCGTGATACCGCCGCTTTGGGATGTCGAGGCAGCGAGCTCTCCGACGACGTAAGGCACCTGGCCGATCGTTCCTGCAATGGGCGCAACGAGTTGAGTGTCCGCGAGAGCGCGCTGCGCCGCCTCGACTCCTGTCCTCGCCGCAGCGATCGCGGCCTGGGCGGCGGTCACCTCTTCACCACCCGTGAACTCGACAGTACTTTCCGCGGCCAGGGCTGCCTGCAATGCCGACTGTGCAGAGCGCACCGACTGCTCGCCGGCAACT
>CAZQRR010000103.1:0-6838 GCA_964595675.1 uncultured Rubrivirga sp.
TCGAGGAAGCCTGGGCACAGTTCGAAGAGTGCACCGGCATCGACATCGTCTACGAAGGCAGCGATCAGTTCGAGGCGCAGCTCCCGACGCGTATCGCCGGTGGCAACGCTCCCGACATCGCGTTCATCCCGCAGCCCGGCTTGCTGGCCAAGCTCGTTGCTGATGGCGGTCCTGTCGCAGCACCTGCCGGCACCACCGCGTTTGTGGACGAGTACTGGAACCCGGCATGGAAGCAGTACGGAACCGTGGACGGCACCTTCTACGCCGCTCCGCTGGGTTCGAACATGAAGTCCTTCGTCTGGTACAACCCGCAGACGTTCGCCGCGAACGGCTACACCGTTCCCACCACGTGGGATGAGCTGTGGGCGCTGTCCGATCAGATGGTCGCAGACGGCATCAAGCCGTGGTGTGGCGGTCTGGAGTCCGGCGGTGCGACCGGCTGGCCGGCAACCGACTGGCTCGAGCAGGTCATGCTGCGCCTCTACGGCGGCGAGGTCTACGACAAGTGGGTGAACCACGAGATCACCTTCCAGTCGCCCGAGGTCGAGGCTGCCATGGACGTCATCGCGGGTTGGATGAAGAACCCTGAGTACGTCAACGGTGGTTACGGCGACGTCCAAACCATCGCGATCACCCCATTCCAGGATGCGGGAGCCGGTATCGCCGCGGGCACTGAGTGCGGCATGCTGCAGCAGGCGTCGTTCTACGCCAACTTCTGGCAGAACTTCGATGAGAGCGCCGTCGTGGGCCCCGAGGGCACCGCGTACGCGTTCTACCTGCCGGAGATCAGCTCCGAGTTCCCGAACCCGGTTGTCGGTGGCGGCGAGTTCGTGGCTGCCTTCTCCGATCGTCCCGAGGTTCAGGCCGTCCAGACGTACCTGGCCAGCCCGGACTTCCACACCAACAAGGCCGCCCTGGGTAACTGGGTCTCGGCCAACAGTGGTGTGCCGCTGGACACCTACGCACCTGATTCGATCGATCAGCTCTCCGCTGAGTTCCTGACGAACCCGGATGGCATCTTCCGTTTCGATGCCTCCGACCTCATGCCGGCAGCCGTCGGTGCAGGAGCGATGTGGACCGAGATGACCGCATGGTTCGCCGAGGACAAGCCCACGTCCGAGGTGCTTGCGGATATCGACGCAGCGTGGCCGGCATCCTGATCGATTGATCAATCACGGATGACGATCACAGTTCTGTGAATCGCTGACTGCCGGGGCCTGACGGGTATACCGTCTCAAGGCCCCGGCAGTCAGTTTTTTCTTGCTGACTTTTCGAAACGATTTTCAGCACCGAATCGATAAGGAGCCGCAGGTGGAGGAACTGCTCGTCGGTCTGGAGAAGCTGTGGTCCGGCTTCCTGGGCATCGCCGCCTTCGGCCTGCTCATCGTCGTGCTGTTCTTCCTCGGCTCGCGTTTTCGGGGACGTTTGAGTCACCCGGCGGCGCTTCTGATCTTCCTTGGCCCTGCGGTTCTCCTATTGATCATGGGCCTGATCGTCCCAGCGGTTCGGACCATCTCCGCTAGCTTCCAGAACTCTTCCGGCAAGGAGCCCGTCGGCTGGGCCAACTACCTATGGATTTTCGATTCGCAGTCCGATGTGATCGTCAATTCGCTGCTGTGGATCGTGATCACCCCTATTGCATCCACGGCCCTCGGACTCACGTTGGCGCTGCTGCTCGACCGCATGCGCCGCGAATCGGTCGCCAAGTCACTCATCTTCATGCCGATGGCCATCTCGTTCGTGGGAGCCTCGATCATCTGGAGCTTGATCTACGAGTACCGAGCTCCCGACAAGCCTCAGGTAGGCCTGCTCAGCCAGCTCGTCATGTGGCTCGGGGTTGCCGATCCCCCGAAGTGGCTGCTGTGGCAGCCCTTCAACAACTACCTCCTCATGGTCATCATGGTGTGGATCCAGGTCGGTTTCGCGATGGTGGTTCTCTCCGCAGCAATCAAGGCCATTCCGGCCGACGTTGTGGAAGCTGCGGAACTAGATGGTGCGACGGGATGGAAGCTTTTTTCCAAGGTCACCATCCCGATGATTCGCGCGACTTTGATCGTCGTCGTCACGACCATCATGTTCGCGGTGCTGAAGATCTTCGACATCGTGCGTGTCATGACTAACGGAAATTTCGGAACGCAGATCGTCCCGAATGAGATGTACGCGCAAGCCTTCGTGCAATTCGACATCGGTCGAGGCAGCGCATTGGCCGTGGTGCTCTTCGTCGCCGTGATTCCGCTGATCATCTTCAACGTGTACCAACTCAGGAAGGATCGGGCTACGCGATGAGCGTCGAAGCACATGAGGTCCCTCTGATCCCGGACGTCGATCCACTCGAGAAGGAGTCGATACCGCAGGCCGCGCGCAGAAAGCTAAGCAGCCCTTGGGCATCGTTCGTGGTCATCGTCATCACGTTCCTGTGGACCATTCCCACGCTGGGTCTGCTGATCACGTCCCTTCGACCCGCGGCAGACGCCCAGAACTCCGGATGGTGGACCTTCTTCACCAACCCAGCCGTCACCTGGAGTAACTACGCAGAGGTCATCACCGGCGGCAATACGATCCCGAGCGGTATCACTCCGTACTTCTTCAACTCATTCGCGATCGCGATTCCTGCCGCCATATTCCCGCTCACGCTGGCGTGCATGGCTGCCTATGCGCTTGCTTGGGTTCGCTTCAAGTGGTCCACGGTCGTGTTCTTCACGATCTTCGCCCTCCAGGTCATCCCGCTGCAGATGTCACTGCTTCCCCTGCTGCAGATGTTCAACCTCGGCTGGAGCATCGGGCCCATCCCGATCTTCCCGGACCTGAACCGACCGGGTTCCGAGCAGTCACTCCTTGCCGGCACGTACATCCCGCTGTGGATCGCGCACACGATGTTCGCGCTGCCCTTGGCGATCTTCCTCATCCACAACTTCATTGCGCAACTGCCGCGTGACTTGATGGAAGCGGCCCGGGTGGATGGCGCGAGCCACTTCCTGATCTTCCGCAAGATCGTCCTGCCACTGTCGGTCCCGGCCATCGCGTCGTTCGCGATCTTCCAGTTCCTGTGGGTCTGGAACGATCTCCTCGTGGCGTTGACGTTCGCCGGCGGCACGCCCGACGTAGCGCCGGTCACCGCCTATCTGGCGAACGTCAAGGGAACCTATGGCGCGCAATTGCATTTGATCACCGCAGGGGCGTTCATTGCGATCGTGGTGCCACTCATCGTGTTCTTCGCACTGCAGCGGTACTTCGTCCGCGGCTTGCTAGCAGGTTCCGTCAAGGGCTAACCGTTTCCCCCGGAATCCGGGGGATCTGTCTCGTTTTCCCCGCTATGGCTTCGATTCAGCGCAGATCCCCCGGATTCCGGGGGAAACGAATGGGTGGGGGTTGGGAATGAGAGGAGATCGATGAACGACGACGTGAACATCGACGCCGCAGTGCACGGAGGGTCGGATCTAGACATTCCGGGTGGCTTCGAGATGGGCGTTGCGACCTCTGCGTGGCAGATCGAAGGTCATCTCGCCGGACGCGGGCGCTGCAATTGGGACGACTTCGCCGATACCCCCGGCACCATCGTCGATGGTGCGAAGGGCGACCCAGCCTGTGATCACGTGCATCGCCTGGACGAAGACCTCGACCTGCTGTCGTGGCTCGGCGTCGATGCCTACCGGTTCTCCTTCAGCTGGCCACGGGTAATTCCGGATGGAACCGGAGCGGTGAACCCTGCGGGGTTGGACTTCTACGACCGACTCATCGACGGACTGTTGGACCGCGGAATCTCACCGGTGGCCACCCTCTTCCATTGGGACACCCCCTCCACCCTCGAGCAGGCGGGCGGTTGGACGCTGCGCACCACAGCCGAGGCTTTCGCCGAGTACGCGGCCGTGCTCGCCGATCGATACTCCGATCGAGTGGAACGCTGGGCAACACTCAACGAACCATGGTGTCCGGCTTTCCTGGGATATGCGGCCGGGTATTTCGCCCCAGGACGCAAGGAACCGGATGCGGCTCTGGCGGCTGGTTATCACCTGATGCTCGGTCATGGATTGGCTGTGGAGCGACTCCGTGCCGCTGGGGCGCGCAATGTGGGCATCGTGCTCAACATCATTCCGACGGTTACCGACGATCCCGCAATGGAACCTGCTCGTCGGCATGTGGACGGTATTCAGAACCGACTCTGGCTGGATCTGCTCGCCGGGCGCGGGATTCCCCGTGACCTGCGCGATAACTGTGCGGACCTGACCGATTGGAACTTCGTCCGCGAGGATGACACGTCGATCATCGCTGCACCCATCGATTGGATCGGCGAGAACTACTACTCCGTGAATCGAGTCGTTGCCATCGAGGACTCCGGGAGCGCGGCCATCGGTCAGGATGCGTCGATGTTCCCCGGTGCGCCGGCACACGCATTCGGGCCGCGACCGCCGTTCACCGACATGGGGTGGGAGATCGTGCCCCCCGGGATCAAGGACGCGCTACACCAGATCGCCCAGGAACTTCCCGGTGTGCCGATATGGATATGCGAGAACGGCGCAGCTGTCGAGGAAACGACCGATGCGACCGGTATCCACGACCCGATCCGCACCCGGTATCTGCACGACCACATCGAGCAGGTGCTTGACGCGCGCCGCGAGGGAATCGACGTGCGCGGTTACTACGCCTGGAGCCTCATGGACAACCTGGAATGGGCTTCGGGTTGGACGAAGAAATTCGGGATCATCCGGGTGGATCCACTGACTGGCGTGCGAACTGCAAAGGACAGCGCACACTGGTACCGCGAACAATTGGCGAGGAGGCGAGCATGAGTGTCGTCGCGATGGATGTTCTCGGAGCTCCGGTCGAGGGATACCTGGCCGTTCCGGATTCCGGCAGCGGCCCGGGCGTCTTGGTGATCCAGGAATGGTGGGGGCTCGTGCCGCACATCCGCTCGGTTGTAGAGCGTCTGGCCGAGGCTGGTTTCGTCGCAATGGCGGTAGACCACTACCGAGGAGTCGAGACCACTGAGCCGGATGAAGCGCAGAAACTGATGATGGGTCTGAAGGTCGATGCGGCGGCAGCGGATATCGCCGCCGGTGCGGACTACCTGCTCTCACGACCCGATGTCGCGAGCGAAACCATCGGGTCCATCGGCTTTTGCATGGGTGGCGGTTTGTCCTTGCTCGCTCCGACGGTGAGCGCGGTATCGGCGGCTGTTGCCTTCTATCCGGCCATGCCCTGGCCGGACTACCACCCCGACTGGGCGCGCTACGCACGTAAGGCCGCGCTCATCCACAAGGCGGAATCGGATGAGGGACATGCCGGTCCGAGAATCACCGAATACGCCGACGCCATCCGTCACGCGGGTGGCGAGGTGTCGATATTCGACTACCCGGGCTCGCAGCACGCCTTCTTCAACGACGACCGGCCTGAGGTGCATCACCCGGTCCACGCCGCAACCGCCTGGCAGCGAAGTGTCGAATTCCTCGCCGAGCGACTTCGCTGAGGAAGTCTCGCGCGCGTCGACCCTCGCCGAGCTCGATCGTGGCGTAACTGCCTGTCGGCGATGTTCGCGGCTGATCGAGTGGTGCGAGCGTGTTGCGGTCGAGAAGCGCGCCGCCTATCGAGATGAGGAGTATTGGGGAGGTCCGGTCCCGGGTTTCGGTAGCGAGCAACCGAAGGTGTGGATCGTCGGCCTGGCTCCTGGTGCGCACGGTGCCAATCGGACCGGGCGGATGTTCACCGGAGATCGCAGCGGGGATTGGCTGTTTGCCTCACTACATCGAGCCGGACTGGCGTCGTTGCCGACCTCCGCGCGTCTCGATGACGGACAACGCCTCCCGCTGACCCGGATCACTGCCGCGGTGCATTGCGCTCCACCGGATAACAAACCCACCACCGATGAGCGTGCCGCCTGTCGACACTGGTTGCGGCGGGAAGCCGAACTGGTCGTGCCGAATGTGCGGTCCGTGGTCGCGTTGGGTTCTCTTGCCTGGACCGCGGCCCTGGATGCGCTTTCCCATGCAGGTTGCGACGTTCCATCCCCGCGACCGAAGTTCGGCCACGCGGTGACCTTCGAGGTGTCGAAGCCGCATGCCATTCGGGTCGTCGGCAGTTACCACCCCAGTCAGCAGAACACCTTCACCGGCAAGTTGACCGAGGAGATGCTCGACGCGATCTTCATGGGGCTACCGGAATAGCAGTTCCCTGCTCACTCCTGTGTACGTTCGGCTTCGGGCAGCATCAACGTCACCTTGGTGAAAGCCCGCAGAACTGCGTCGTCGGCGATGATCGCTGGCTTGATCACCTCGACCGGGTAGGTGACCAGGTTGCCGTCCACCACCGGGGCGGCCGACCGCAATTCGATCCGCTTGGGAGACGAGGATTCCGGATCGGCGTCGGTGGGAGCGTCGTGGATGAGCAGTGTCAGGTCGACTGATTCGTCCCCGAACATGTCCTGCCATTCGCTTTCCAGTCGCAGAAGCGGGATGAGTTCGCTTCCACCTCCGGAGTCCTTTCGCACGGCCAGGACTTGTGGATCGGAGGGGGACAGACTCAGCGTGAACAGACCGTCGGAGGCCGGTGTCAACTGTGCGGCATCGGCACTGTGAGCCAGCACCCACAGTGAACGCTGCGGACCGGTCTCCCGGTTCTGCCACCAGGTGCCTGCAGCGAATCCACCCGCAACCGAACCCAAGCCCAGCGCGATGACTACCAACCACAGGCCCAGCCCCCAGCTACCACGGAAGCTGCGACCTGAGCTGACGACCATGATGGTCAGGGTAGGGGAGGGTCGCCCGCGTGATGCGGGATCATGGGTACCGAGCAACAAGCCCTCGTAGTCCAACTGGTAGAGACACCCGGCTTAAACCCGGCACAG
>CAZQRR010000104.1:0-6807 GCA_964595675.1 uncultured Rubrivirga sp.
TTCTCCAGGTTCGCCATGGTCGTCTGAACGGCGCTTACCCGGTCGTCGATCTCCAATGTCGCCACGAGGGGAAAGGTTACGGCGCACCCGATCGCGTCATCCCACGTAGTCCAATCGGGCAGCCGAACGGACGGAGATTGATGCATCGATGGGCCAGAAAGCGGTCCTGACGGGAACTCGAAGAACCGTTTCGACTATGGATTCAGATGCCGAGACCGACACGATCTCCAGGTTTCGGATCTCCTCGGATTGCTGGGAACGCTGCAAGTGCTCGAGGGTGCGGGTACGTGCGGCCTGTGGCACGAGCCTGGTGGCCGTGGTTGCTCCGTGGGTGTAGTAGCTGTCCATATCGATCGCCTGGGCACCTGCAAGGACGGCGGAGTCGGCCCGCGCTTGCACTGCAGTTCGCTGGACGAACACCAAGGACGCATCCACCACCACGGACAGCGCTAGGAGCACGACACCGATGAATCCCAGCCCCAACACCAAAATGCTCCCCGAATCATCTGCGGATCTCACCTTCGCCATCACATGCTCTCCGTCACACGCCTGCTGGCCGATACGTGTCGATGACGAATTCCTCGCTAGCGCCGATCGGGACGGTGGCGAACGCTGCCAGCGATCCGGGCAGCCACGGCAGCGGCATGTTCCAGTCGATCGATACCCGCATGGTTCCACCTGGAACCAGGCACGACGGGCGGCAATCGAAGGACACTGCCTCACGTGGAAGCTCGATTCCCCGATCCGCGAACGCGATGGTCGCTGCCTGCTGGGCACGCCACTGGCCCGCATGTATGGATGTGTCCCTGACGAACACCCGCCCCGCTTCACGCACCGCGAACTGGGCAGCGGCGTGAGCTGCAAGCACCTGGGCCAACGCCACCACGATGTAGCCGATGGGTATCAAGATCCCCGCAGCGATCACGATGAACTCCGGTATCGCGGCACCGTGGCTGCAACGCAGACGGGGTTCGATCGTTCTCCAGTTCATGCCCGTCCCTGGGGACGAAAGCCCGGCACCAGTTCATTCGTCGACTCGATCACCGCGCGTCCCGTGACTGTCATCTCCATGGGACCCAACAAGCCGATGAGCGGCATATCGAGCGTCACATCCACCGCGGCCACGGGCACCGGCCCCGTGCGATCGACCCGAACCACGGTGTCGTGGATCGCAGTACCTGCGATCGAGGTGCTCAAGATGGCCATCGTGCGTTCTTCGCCCGCCGCCTCGTCACTCATCGCCGCCAATCGAGCTCCCTCCGCTGCAGCGCCGATGGCGACACTTCGCACGTGCAGCAGCAACGTCAGTTGCAGGACAGCGAGCGCGACGAGCAACAGCAGCGGAGTAACGAGGGCGAACTCGACGGGTGC
The DNA here is from genome assembly GCA_964595675.1 of uncultured Rubrivirga sp. Classification (GTDB taxonomy): domain Bacteria; phylum Actinomycetota; class Actinomycetes; order S36-B12; family S36-B12; genus S36-B12. The sequence goes on from CAZQRR010000104.1 coordinate 1,372, forward strand.
GGTGCCCTCGTCCGACCTGAGTCGACCGAGGACCGACATCACGGCTGGGAGACTGAGGAGATCGCCCGATTGAGCACCTGCGTCAATTGATCATCCGCAATCAGCCAGATCGCAGTGACCAAGCCTGCCGTCATGACAGTGACGAGAACCCATCCGGGGACATCGCCTCGGTCGCTCGCCAGTGATTCGATCCAGGAAGTGACTCGGATGTGGAGGTGACGGGAGATATTCATCGACTTTCCTTTCGTTAGGTGATTCATGACGTGAGGGTCTGCAATCCACGCAAGCCCGGGAACAGAGCAATGACAACAACCGTGGGCAGGATCAAGAAGACGACGGGAATCAGCATGATCACGTCTTTGCGGCCAGCCTGTTCCATCAAAGCCTGCTGCTGCGCGGCCCTCGCATCGCTCGCCTGGGCTCGAACGACGCTTACCAGCGGCGTGCCGCGCTCCAAGGAAATGAGGAGGCCGTCGACGAAGCGTTCAACCGAGGGCACACCCATTCGATCTGAGGCGGCTCTCAGCGAAACCTCGATGGGGATTCCGGTTGCGACCTCGGACACCACCACGCGCAATTCGTCCGACAGTTCACCGATCACCATGGAACACACACGATGAAGGGCAGGGACGATGGATTCCCCAGCCGCTACGGCGAATGCCAGGAGTTCCGCCACATCGGGCAACTGTTGATCTATGCGACTGCGTCGCCTCTTGGCTTGACTTGCGATCCTGCGATCGAGCATCAGCAACCCGACAACAGCACCGATCGCCGGAAGGATCACCAATGCCATCGGCGTGGCCCCGCCCAGGATGGTCCACCAGGCAAGCAGGACGCCAATGGCCAGTCCTGCCCCTCCCCACAGCACTTGATCCATACGCAGCTGATCCAGACCACCGGTTCGGCCGGCACCGCTCAAACGCTGCACTGCAGCGTTCGACGCATCGACCATTCGCGGCTTCACAAGTGCGAGGTAGGTGCTCAAAGGTCCGGACTCGCGGTCCGCAAGGGTTCGCGTTCCGCGATAAAGGCCAACGCGCATGGCGAGGTCAGGTGGAGCAGTAGCTCGCCATCGGGCCAGCACCAGGAGCAGTCCCGACATCGCGACCAGGCCCACGAAGGCACCCATCCACGGGCTGGTCATGCGATCACCCGCTCGGGGACCGGGAGCCGACCCAATATGCGCATCAATCGATAGGCCACAACTGACACCACGGCAGCGCCGGCCAAGACGGCGGTTCCGGTCCACGTCGTGAAGGCAGCCACAGCTTCAGGGCGCGTTGAAAGCAGCGCGAGAGTTAGCCATGGAGCAGCCACCGAAATCCGGGCCGCATTCACCGTCCAGGACTGACGTGCCGCAATCTCCCCACGTGTTCGAAGGTCCTCACGCAGCAGCGCACTGAGTGTTCGCAGCACTTGCCCAAGGTCGCTGCCACCCACATCCCGTGCGATGCGAAGTGACGCACATACTCGATCGGCAACGGGATCTGCCAGCGCATCCTGCAAGGCATCCAATGCTCGGGGAAATGAACCGGTTGCCCGGTACTCCGCATCGAACTCCATGAAGGACAATCGCAAGGATGCCGGACCACGACGACTGAGATCGGCGACGGCTTCCGGAAGCGCCAGACCGGCCCGCACCGCCGATGCCAATTGATCGACTGCGTCCGGCCACGACTGTTGCCGCGCCTTGGACTGCTGAGCGATGCGGCGACGAAGGAGCACGAACGGCACACTTGCTGCGGCGATGCCCGCAAGGACCGCCACCATCGGCACTGCCGTGATGATCAGAACTGCTGCGGCCACGACCACGGCCGAGCCCACACTGGCGCCCATGAATCCGGCGCGCGAAAGTCGCGGGATACCTGCGGCATGGATGAGTCCGTCGAGTCTGCTCACGCGTCGAGGACGCGATCGATGCTTCTTGGGCCCACTCACGAGTGGTGCCAGCACCAGCAGCAAGCCGAGTCCGAAACCCAGACCGATCACTGCGCCCATCAGGCGGCCACCGCATCCCACGATCGCTGCTCACGGAGCAGTTCTGCTACATCGAACCCATGGCGTTGGTAGTTCTCCACTCGCGCCGGAAAACCACGTTCCCGTACCAGGCCGGCACCGTGGTCGGCGAATATCGCCGCCATCTCGATCGTTCCGGATTCCACACGACCTGTCAGCGCCGCGATCTCGCGCACTCTGCGATTGCCCTGGACGTCCGTTGCCGTGTGGATCACCAGATCCACACTCGAGGCAACAGTGGGCACCACGAAGTCACCGGGGATGTTCTGTCCGGCGAGCAGCGGCAAAGTGCACAACTTGGTCACCGCCTCGCGAGCACTATTCGCATGCAGAGTGGACATCGACGGCATTCCCGAATTCATCGCCACCAGGAGGTCAAGCGACTCCGCCTGACGAACCTCACCGACGATCAGTCGAGTCGGGCGCATCCGCAGTGCTTCACGCACCAAACGACGAAGGGGGATCTCCCCGGTGCCTTCCAAGCTGGCGTCCCGGGTTTGCATCGCCACCCAGTCCGGGTGAGCGCAGCGAATTTCGAAGACTTCCTCGCAACTCACGATGCGTTCACGCGCCGGAACGGATCCGAGCAGAGCGTTCAGCAGTGTGGTTTTACCCGCCTGCGTAGCTCCCGCCACCACGATGTTGCTGCCACTGATCACGGAAGCCTCCAAGAATCTGGCAGCGTGTTCGGACAGCGTGCCGATTCGCGCGAGATCATGGACGCTGCGCGGACGGATCACGAATCTTCTGATGTTCACCGCCCAGTGTTCACGCGTCACATCCGGAATGACTACGTGCAATCGGCTGCCATCAGGCAAAGTCGCATCGACGAACGGCTGCGACAGGTCGAGTCGGCGTCCGGATGATCTCAACATGCGCTCGACCACATCGCGAACTTGCGAAGTGGTCAGCACAACCGGCGTCAGTTCGCTCTTGCCTGACCGCGCGACGAAGACACGGCCCGGTTCATTGATCCAGATTTCCTCGACGGAGTCGTCATCGAAGAAGACCTGTAGTGGACCGAACCCACAGATGCTGTGCTGAACGGCTTGGCTCACCTCAGCCACATCGGTTGCTACGGAAGCGTCCCATTGCTCGTGGCCGGCGGCACCGATCACCACCTCGGCACTCAAGCGTTCGATCAGCGATTGGACCTGAGCGCCGTCGTGCATCGGATCCAAGCGCAAGGCGCGAACCTCATCGCGGACCCGTGCTTCCACCTGCTCGCACCATCGGGTGATGTGCTCCATCGACGACCCCTTTCACCTGCGTCATCGACGGTAGGTGGGGCCCTCTGCGTGGCGGAAGACTCGATTTCTTCCTGTGGATAACTCGCGTTACGGGTTTGCCGACGAGTGGACGACATGGGGAGCGATGAATCGATCCCAGGCTGCCTGCACGAACTCCGGGTGCTCCATCTGCGCAACGTGGCCACTGTCCGGGAGGACCACGATGTGCGCGTTCGGGAAGTACTTGGTGGCCCGATGTGCCGAGCGCGGATCCACGAGCGGATCCTTCCTCCCGTACACGAGCAGGGTAGGAACGCTTACCCGCTGAGCGAGTTTCCACGGACGATTCGGACCCGCGTCGAGGTAAGACCGGAGGAGTCCGCGCAGCGACTGGAGGAATGCATCGTGGGCATACGGACGTGAGTCGCGCATCCGCACTTCCTCGATCGCTTCGGCGAACCGATCCTCGGGCATCCGAGCGGGATCCGCGAAGCACCCATCGATCGTGGCCTGAACACGCTGCTCGGGAGTGGTCGTTTCGACGAACTTCGGAACCAGACGTTCGCCCAGGCCGGGAATGGAAATGACAGGAAGGTGAACGTTGCCCTTGGTGGCATACAGAAGGCTGGGCAACGCCGGGGAGATCAAGGTGAGGCTGCGCGTCAGATCTTGTCGTCGGGCAGCTAGTTGGAGCGCAACGGCGCCACCCATCGAGTTTCCGAACAAGTGAACCGGTCCGAAGTCTCGCTCGACGATGAAATCGGCTACCGCCCGCGCATGACCTCGCGGTGTCATGTCTCCATCTCGCGGAGGAGGTGATGCACCGAAACCGTGTAGATCCAGTGCGTAGCAGTCCAACTGGCTGCGCATCCGTCCCATGAAATCGGTCCAATTGAGCGCAGACCCACCCAACCCGTGCAAGAACAAGCCGACCGGTGCGCCCGTTCGCTCCGCGGGCGCATGGCGATAGGACAGCGTGCGGTTGTTCAACAACACCTCGTGCCGCTCGAAGGGCCGCTCGGGTCGATTCGAAGGACTCACGCCCGAAGATTACGACGCTTGAAGGCAACCAGTCCCACGGCCGCCACGACGAGGGTCGACGCCGCCAAGACCAGGAACGACGTCCAGATGAAGCCGGTGGTCAAAGCCGTTGTCGGGTCGTACCAGCGCCACGGCATGAGCGGACGAAGATCACCCAACCAGGTGATCGTCTGACCGAGGCCGTCGATGAGGAAAGTTGCGAAGGCAACGCCAGCCGCCACCGCGATCCCGATCCCCTTGCGACCCACTGCACTCGAGACCGCCAGGGCCAGGGAGCCGAAGAACATCGCGAGGGCGAACAGTTGGAGTGTCACCGAGGCCAGCGACGTTCCAGGGACGTCCAAGCCTGTGGGCGCGGCCAGGAGCACCGTAGGCAGCCATGATGCGATGGCCACAGCGGCGACGCCGAGCACCAGCCCCAGGAACTTCTGGACGTACAGCGACGTCCGGCTTATCGGTTGAGCCAAGAGAAGATCGAGGGTGTGATCCTCCTCTTCACCGGCAAGGGACGAGACTCCACGTCCGATCGCGAACACCAAGACCAGGGCGGGAAGCAAAGACAGGTACAACTGACTGGCCAGGTATCCAACCGGACTGGTGATGTCTTCCGGACCCAACAGCGGTCGCAGAGCCTCCGGAATCTGATCCATAACCTGATTCAGCGATGGATCACCGGCAATGCTGGGATAAAAGGCATCCGACACCGCAACAAGGGCGATCACTCCGATGATCCACCAAAGAGACGATCGCCAACGAAGCCTCACATCCGAGGCGAGGAACACGAAGGTAGTCTTCATGTGGGTGTCTCATCTGCATTGAAGTCATCGGCATTGAAGTGATCGGCATTGAAGTCATCGGAATAGAAGTCCAGCAGAACATCGTCGAGGTCTCCCCCGCGCCGATCGATGGAGATCGTTCGATACCGCGAGGCGGCCTTGATGACCGGATCGACGTCGCCCGCGTAGGTGACGACCACCGTGGAGTCCTTCACGTCCGTCACCGCGAAGCCATCGAGGTCACGAGCGAGATCCTGAGCGTCTTGGGGCTGCGACAGTTCGATGCCTACGACCCTGCGGGCTCGCGCGCGAAGCTCAGCTGTCCTCTCGAAGGCAACGAGCTGACCTGCTCGGAGAACGGCAACCTGGTCGGC
>CAZQRR010000105.1:0-6802 GCA_964595675.1 uncultured Rubrivirga sp.
CGCCTGAGCGCGCGCCGTTCACTGGCCCACCTCACGGGCTCACTTCACGGGCTCAACTCACGGGCTCACTTCACGGGCTCAACTCACCATGGAACTACCCGCCGGTCCTCCCACAGCAGACCTGTCTCGATGCTCCCTGAATCGTTCGCCGCGACATCACGGTCCGCGAGCCACACGATCGTGTCCGCTCCCTCCTGCGCACTGCGCGGGGCGTCGGGTCCGCCCATGTCGGTTCGACAGTGCGCGGGGCACATCGCATCGACGAGCACCCCGCGGGTTCCCCACTGCATTTCGGCCGCGAAATTGCGAAGCAGCGCGTTCAACCCTGCCTTGCTGATCCGATACGGCGCAAGACCACCGGAGGTTCCCGGACCGCTCATCCGTCCCAGACAGGCCGAGACGCCGATGACCCGACCCGAACGTCGACGCGCCATTCCTTGCGCGAACGTGGAAATCGAATAGAAGGCGCCATCGAGATTTGCGCCCATGACCCGACGCCACTCTTCCGGCGACGTTCGCAAGGTTCGTGTCATGCGATCTGCCATCACGCCCGCGGAGAGAACCAGGATGTCCGGATCCCCCAGTGGTCCAAGCCGCTCCCTGGCCGCTGCCAACGCCTGCGGATCGCTGACATCCGCAACTTCGGCCACCGCATCTATCCCCTCGGCCACCAAGGCATCAACGGCTTGCTTCGCGCGCTGGGCGTCCTGCCCGATCAGCACCACCGTTGCGCCCAAGCGACCGATACCGCGCGCCGCCTCCAACCCGATGCCGCGACTACCGCCGGTGATCAATGCAACCGACTCATTCGTGATGAAGCCCATGGCGATAGTGTGACCTTCGATTCCACTTTTCGCGTGCGAGAGGAACGCACAGTGGCCAGTGAGCCTCCCAACCCTTCATCGAGTCGCTTCGGTCCGAACGAGTGGCTGGTCGATGAGATCTACGAACAATTCCTACGTGACAAGGGCTCGGTGGACCCGGCCTGGTGGGACTTCTTCGAGGACTACTCCCCCGGTGACAGCTCACCCGCCGCCAAGGCAGCCGACACGTCAGCAAGCACATCAGCCACCGCACCTACTCAGCCGTCTCCTGAACCGGCACCGGGCGCTCCGGCAACGAGCACTCCAGCAACGGGCGCTCCGGCAACCGCAGCGGCGACTGCCTCACCGGTAGCCGCCGAGGCGGAGATCATCCGAGGAGCTCCGGCGCGCGTTGTGTCCAATATGGAAGCGAGCCTGACGGTTCCCACCGCCACGAGCGTTAGATCCGTGCCAGTCAAACTGCTGATGGACAACCGAGTGGTGATCAACAACCACCTCGCTCGCGGCCGCGGCGGCAAGGTCTCCTTCACCCACATGATCGGCTACGCGCTCGTCCGCGCGGTGGCGTCTCTTCCGGAGATGAATTACTCATTCACTCAAGTTGACGGCAAGCCCGCGCTCGTGCGCAACGAGGACATCAATCTGGGTCTGGCGATCGATTTGGCGAAGCCCGATGGGACTCGGCAGCTGCTCGTGCCCAACATCAAGGGTGCGCAGCGGATGGACTTCGCCACCTTCTGGGCGACCTATGAGGACGTCGTGCGGCGGGCCCGCGGCGGAAAGCTCACCGTCGAGGACTTCGCCGGTACAACCATCTCGCTCACCAATCCGGGAACGATCGGCACCAACCACTCCGTTCCGCGGCTGATGGAGGGCCAGGGCTGCATCGTCGGCGTCGGGGCGATGGAGTACCCGGCAGATTGGCAGGGGGCCTCGCAGGAAGCGATCGTCCGCAACGCGGTGTCGAAGGTCATGACGCTCACCAGTACCTACGACCATCGCATCATCCAAGGCGCGCAGTCCGGTGAGTTCCTGCGCCGGATGCACCAGCTCCTCCTAGGCGAAGAGGACTTCTACGGCGACATCTTCCGTTCGCTTCGTATTCCCTACGAGCCTGTGCGCTGGGCACACGACATCTCGGCCAACCACGAAACCGATCTCGACAAGACGGTCCGCGTACAGGAGATCATTCACGCTTACCGCGTGCGCGGGCATCTGATGGCCGACACCGATCCGCTCGAGTACGCGCAACGCACGCACCCTGATCTCGACGTGCTCAGCCATGGACTCACGCTGTGGGACCTCGACCGGGAGTTCGCCACCGGCGGTTTCGGCGGTCGACCGCTGATGAAACTGCGCGAGATCCTCGGCGTTCTCCGCGATGCCTACACCCGCACCGTGGGCATCGAGTACATGCACATCCAAGACCCCGAGCAGCGTCGATGGATCCAAGAGCGAGTGGAGATTCCCCACGTCAAGCCAGAGCGCGATGAGCAACTCCGGGTCCTCACGAAGTTGAACGAGGCCGAGGCACTCGAAACGTTCCTGCACACGAAGTACGTGGGTCAAAAGCGCTTCTCGCTCGAGGGCGCCGAATCCCTGGTTCCCTTGCTCGACGCGATACTCACCGATGCCGCACACGACGACATCCTGGAAGTGGCCATCGGAATGCCCCACCGCGGACGCCTCAACGTCCTGGCCAACATCGCGGGCAAGTCCTACGGACAGATCTTCCGCGAGTTCGAGGGTGACTTCGGTGACGACCTGGTCCAAGGATCAGGGGACGTCAAGTACCACCTGGGAACCACGGGCTCGTTCCTCACTCCCGATGGTGCGTACACCTCTGTCTACCTCGCCGCGAACCCCTCGCACCTGGAGGCGGTGGACCCGGTCCTCGAGGGAATCGTGCGCGCCAAGCAGGACCTCCTGCCCGCCGAACGTCGCACCGACATCCTTCCCCTCTTGATCCACGGTGATGCGGCCTTCGCCGGACAGGGCATCGTGGCCGAGACGCTGAACCTGTCCCAACTCCAGGGCTACCGCACCGGCGGAACCGTGCACGTGGTGGTCAACAACCAGGTGGGCTTCACCACCTCACCGAAGTACGGCCGCTCGAGTGTGTACTCCACCGATGTCGCACGCATGGTGCAGGCACCGATCTTCCACGTGAACGGCGACGATCCCGAAGCAGTCGTGCGCGTCGCGAAGTTGGCCTTCGAGTTCCGTCAGGCATTCCACAAGGACGTCGTCATCGACATGGTCTGCTACCGCAGGCGCGGTCACAACGAGGCCGACGATCCCTCGCTTACACAGCCTCGGATGTACTCGATCATCGACTCGAAGCGATCGGTCCGCAAGCACTACACCGAATCTCTGATCGGCCGCGGCGACATCACGGTCGAGGAAGCCGAGCAGGTCCTCAAGCACTTCCAGGAACAACTCGAGGCGATCTTCCAGGAAACGCGCACGGCGCACGATGCCAAGGACGACGACGCATTCGCGGGGCAGGCGAAGACGATCATCGAAACCGGGCAACTCGATCTGACTCCGCAGACTCCATTCACCGAGGTGGACACATCGATAAGCCCGGAGCAAATCGAGACGGTCATCGACTCGCAGATCACGCTCCCCGATGACTTCAACGTCCACCCGCGCCTTGCCCCTCAACTGCAAAGACGTGCACAGATGGTGGCCGACGACACCATCGATTGGGGAATGGGAGAGGCGCTGGCCGTCGGATCGCTGCTCATGGAAGGCCGCACGGTTCGCCTCGCCGGACAAGATTCCCGCCGCGGAACCTTCGGACACCGGCACATGGTGATCGTGGACAAGGAAACCGGCTGGCAGTACAAGCCGCTCAAGAAGTGCTACCGCGACGGCGGCAAGCTCTACGTCTACGACTCATTGTTGAGCGAGTTCGCCGCAGTCGGCTTCGAATACGGCTATTCCGTGGCCCGACCGGACGCACTCGTCATGTGGGAGGCGCAGTTCGGTGACTTCGTCAACGGGGCGCAGACGATCCTCGACGAGTTCATCTCCTCCGGCGAGCAGAAATGGGGACAACGCTCATCCGTAACCCTCCTCCTGCCACACGGCTACGAAGGTCAGGGTCCCGACCACTCCAGCGCGCGGGTCGAGCGCTTCCTGCAGATGTGCGCGCAGGACAACATGACCGTCGCCATGCCCAGCACGCCGGCGTCGTACTTCCATCTGCTGCGCTGGCAGGTCTTGAGTCGACTCACCCGGCCGCTGGTGGTCTTCACCCCGAAGTCCCTCCTGCGCGCCAAGCAGGCCGTCTCCTCCACCGCGGACTTCACCTCCGGCACCTTCCAGCCGATCCTGCTCGACCCGGCGCACGAGGGCGCGGCCATCACCAAGGTGCTGCTGTGCAGCGGCAAGATCTACTACGACCTCGCCGCCTACCGCGAGGAGAAGGGTCTGCACGACACCGCCATCCTTAGATTCGAGCGGCTCTACCCGATTCCGTTCCGCTTGCCCGAGGTGATGGAGCGATACCCGAACGCTGAGATCAGGTGGGTGCAAGAGGAGCCGGCGAACCAGGGCGCCTGGAGTTTCATCGCCATGAACGCTCCGCAGATGATCCACCGCGCGATCGAAGGCGTGTCCCGACCGTCGTCGTCGTCGCCCGCCGTGGGTACGTATCAGCGACACGTCGTAGAGCAGCAGGCCGTGATCGAGCAGGCCTTCGCTTAGGCAACCGGCATGTACTTCACCGATCGGGGAATAGAGGAACTCCAGAACCGTCGCGGCGAGGAGGAGCTCACTTTCGAATGGCTGGGTGACCGGATGCAGGAGTTCGTGAACCTGAACCCCGAATTCGAAGTGCCCATCGAGCGACTGGCGACGTGGTTAGCCCGCCTGGACGACGAGGATTAGGCAGTAAGGATCAGCGGAACACCGGACTAAGTCGCATCAGCACCTTGCCCCGCATGAGATCGGCGGGAACGGGGCCGAAATCCCTGCTGTCCTCGCTCGACTCCTGGTTGTCTCCCTCGACCCACCAGCCGGAAGTCTCGACTCGCACGAGTCGCTTGACCGTGAGCAGTCCCCGGCGCCTTGGGTGCTGGAGGAGCGCCACGTCCCCGATCCGAAAGCGATGCACCGGGTAGTCGAGGCGCACCAGGTGGGTATGGCCGTTTCTCAAGGCGGGCTCCATGGATGGGCCGACGATGCGCACCGTGGTGAAACCGAACACCTGCCCATCCTGACCGGTTGTGCCTTCCCACTCCAGCAGTAGGCTGAAGCCGCGTTCGTTTCGCGAAACAGCCATGCTCTACCGAAGGGATCCGACATGCTCGACCGGTTGCTCCGCCCTCGTCTCACGGCATACGCCCACTGTGATCTGCCCTGTGGTGTCTACGACCCAGCTCAGGCCCGGATCGAGGCCGAGTCCGTGAAGGCATGCATGGAGAAGCACAACGCCTCCGACGATCCCGATTTCAAGGCGCGTGCCATCTCGATCAAGGAAGAGCGCTCGCACCTGGTCAAGGAGCACCTGTGGGTGCTGTGGACCGACTACTTCAAGCCCCCGCACTTCGAGAAGTACCCGCAGTTGAACGAACTGTTCAACCAGGCCACCAAGCTCGCCGGAGCCGGTGGCACCAAGGGCACCTGCGATGTTGCCGTGGCCGATGAGTTGCTAGGCAAGATCGACGAGATCGCCGAGATCTTCTGGGAGACGAAGAAGGGTTAGCAGTTTCGTCGTTCCCGCAGCCCGACCCGCGACACGTTCGTAGGCTCGGACCATGACGCGACGCCTCCTGACAACGGCGTTGGGGATCGCCCTGGTCGGTGCGCTAACGGTGACGACGCCGGCTGCGGCCGATGAGACGACTCCCAACGTCAACACCCAACTTGCCGTCCTCAACACCGAGTTCCGAGAGTGGTACGCGGACCGTCGGGCCGAAGTCATGGCCGGACAGCCGCTGATCTTGGTCGTCAACAACGCCGGTGTCACAGCTTTTCGAGGTGGGGCTGAAGCGCCCTCCACGTACCTGGTCGACCTCACCGCCTACACACAGGTCAAGTCGATCCTGCACGCGGTACTCGGATACCAGGGGCTCATGCGTTCGACCATCGCCGCAGGGCCGGCCGCGGATTGGAGCGAGGTAGCCAGCCTCGTCGCATCGCTCGAACAAGCCAAGGCACTCATCCCATCGACCGAGTTGCCCGCCTCGCTCCAACCGGGCGTGGTCGCTGCATACGACACGTTGATCTCCTCGGCGAATGAGGCCATGGCGCGCGGTTCGATGACACTGAAGCAAGAACGAGCGGCGCTGCGTGAGGCGCGACAGGGCATCTACCCAGCGGTGCTGTGGGCGGGACGCAAGCACGCGAAAGACATGAAGTCGGTGCTGCAAACCGTCAAACGGGACGTCAGTGCGCAGGAGTGGAATCGAGCCGTAGCCGTGGTCACCGGCCCCATGACTCCGCGCCGGGACAATCTGGAGACCGCCGTGACGGCCCGCATGCTGGGTCCACAGAAGTTGGGATCGCGCATCTTCTACTCCGAAAATCTCTTCACCACGTCGGATGCCTTGAGCTACCTGGGCAGCGTCCTCGGGGACTCCGAGTTCAGTCAGGACATGTTCGATTCCAGTACCCGCATGTGGCGAGACCTGTTCTCCGACGTGAGCCGGAAATACGTCGCTCGCGACTTCTACACCGCCCTCGCCACCTCCTGATCCGGCTAGGGTTCGGCCGTGATCCGTGAGGCGACGCCGGCTGATGTCCCAGCGATTCACGACATGATCGTGGAGTTGGCGGTCTACGAGAAGGAACCGGACGCGGTTCTCGCCACAGCCGAGGATCTGCATCGCGCTCTCTTCGGGCAAGCGCCTGCACTTTTCGGACACGTGGCCCAAAGCGACGACGGTAGCGTCGTGGGGGGGGGCCCGGGGTTGGGGTGGATAAAGGACCGGGGGGGGGCGGGCGGGGGCGAGCGAGCGGGGCAGGGG
>CAZQRR010000106.1:0-6796 GCA_964595675.1 uncultured Rubrivirga sp.
CGGTGAGTCGGTCCCGGTGCACAAGAACGCACAGTGCTTGCCCAGCGACACCTCGCTAGCCGATCAGACGAACATGTGCTTCTCCGGAACTCTGGTAACAGCCGGGCGCGGTTGCGGAATCACGGTTGCCACCGGTTCGAACACGCAGATGGGGCGCATCCACGAGCTCATGGTCGAGGCCGAAGGCGTGGAAACCCCGTTGACTCGAAAGTTGACTCGCTTCAGTCGGTGGCTGACCGTGGTCATCCTCGGCTTGGCGGCCATCACCTTCCTTCTCGGATTGGTTCGCGGTGAGGACCCAGCGGACATGGTCACTGCCGCGGTCGCTCTGGCTGTGGGTGCGATTCCCGAGGGTCTGCCGGCGGCCGTGACGATCACATTGGCTATCGGCGTGAGCCGCATGGCACGGCGCAACGCCATCGTGCGTCGTTTGCCGGCGGTCGAGGCGCTTGGCAGCACGACCGTCATCTGCACCGACAAGACGGGGACACTGACCGAAAATCGCATGTCGGTGCAGGAGGTCTTCGCTGGTGACCGCACGTGGACCCTTTCCGATCTAGACGGTCAGTACCCCACCGAGGTACACGAGTGTCTGCTGGCTGGCGTGCTGTGCAATGACGCGAGCGTGGGTGCCGGAATCCATGACCGCGCGGACAACGTGGGCGATCCGACCGAGCTGGCTTTGATAGCTGCAGCCGGTTCGGCCATCCGCGATGAGGCAGGCTCCTGGCAACGCACTGGGGAGATCCCCTTCTCATCGGATCTGCGCTTCATGGCGACTCAACACATCAACGCAAGGACGGGCGAGTTGCGCGTGGTTGTGAAGGGTGCCGTGGAGGAGCTACTGGCCATGTGTGTCACTGATCCCGAGCGCGACGCCAGCGTTCTAGCCACCACCGATGAGTACGGCAGCCGGGCGTTGCGGGTCATGGCCTTCGCATGGAGGGACGTTCCCCACGGGTTCATTCTGGATCTGAACTCATTGCGCGATCTCAGACTGGAATTCCTCGGGCTGCAAGCGCTGATCGATCCGCCCCGCCCGGAGGCGATCTCAGCTGTTCGTGCCTGCCACACGGCTGGCATCAACGTGCGGATGATCACCGGCGACCACCAACGCACAGCCGAGGCGATAGCCGAACAGATACACCTTCATCCCGGAAGCGGAACATACCTGCGCGTGGTCACCGGCAAGGAACTCGCCGCGATGTCGTCTGCGCAAGCCCACGCGGCCATACTCGAAACGGACGTTTTCGCCCGGGTCACCGCGGAGCAGAAGTTGGACATCGTCCGGGCCCTGCAGGCAGAGGGTGAAGTGGTGGCGATGACCGGTGACGGCGTGAACGACGCTCCCGCCCTCAAGCAGGCCGACATCGGTGTAGCGATGGGTCAAGACGGAACGGAGGTGGCGAAGGAAACTGCGGAAATCGTGTTGACGGACGACGACTTCGCCACCATCGAAGCCGCGATCGAGGAAGGCCGCGGAGTTTTCGACAACCTCACCAAATTCATCACCTGGACCCTTCCCACCAACTTGGGTGAAGGACTGGTGATCCTCGCAGCCATCATGCTCGGTACTACGTTGCCGATCCTTCCGGTGCAGATCCTGTGGATCAACATGACGACGGCAGTCGCGCTCGGCCTGATGCTCGCCTTCGAGCCGAAGGAGCCGGGCATCATGACCCGCCCACCGAGGCCTCCTGACAACCAGATCGTCACCGGCGAACTCGTCCTGCGCATCGTGGTGGTGGGCGCCATGATGCTCATCGGATCGTTCGGCTTGTTCACCGCGGCAATCGATGCCGGTCAAAGTCCCGAGATCGCACGCACTCTTGCAGTGAACGCCTTCGTGGCGATGGAGATCGGTTACCTATTCAACTGCCGATCGCTCCACCAGTCCGTTTGGAAGATCGGCTGGTTCACCAATAGGTGGGTCTGGGTGGGTATCGGTTTGACGGTCGCGTTGCAGATCGCCTTCACCTATCTGCCGTTCATGAACGAGGTGTTCGGAAGCGCTCCACTGCCCTTGATGGCCTGGTGGCCGGTGGTCACACTGGGATTGACGATCTCACTGGCGATCGGTGCGGTGAAGTGGTTGGAGAATCGGCGCAACACTGCACGCAGTTCAGCGCCGGCTAGCCGTCGATGATCAACCGCTGGGCGCGCAGGGACATCACCAGCGCGACGATCCATCCGATGATCGTCCAGCCCAACAGCAGGTTGATCCAAAAGACCAGCCAATGCGGAACGTCACGCACAGCGGCAATGGCCCACGGCAGCATGTAGCCAGCGGTCACGATTGCAACGATCACCGCTACGACCTTGGTGGCTGTCCACGAGCGATCAGCAGGTTGCACATTCATGGAAGACATGTCGTGAATCTAGCCCAGCATTACCGAACGAATAGCTGCCGTGTGGGCCGGTGTGGACCCGCAGCACGATCCCACGACGTCCACCCCCATGCCCTTCAGGTCGCGAGCCAACTCGGCCATCCCCTCGGGGGTACCGTTGTAGACGAAGTCGGCGCCAACCAACTCGGGAAGTCCCGCGTTCGATTGCATCATCAACAACGCGCCTTCGGGGCGCACGGGCACCATCTGCTCGGCGATGGTGCGCATCTCCTCGAACCCGCGGCCGCAGTTGGCACCCACTACATCGGCCCCCATCTCGGTGAGCTCCACGACGGCCTGCGCCGGGGAGACGCCCATCATGGTGTGCAGGTTCGTGTCGAAACTCAAGGTCGCGACCACCGGGAGTTCGGGGGCAACCTCCTTCGCGGCAGCGATCGCGGCTCGAACCTCGGCCAGGTCGCTCATCGTCTCGATCAAGAAGCCGTCCACGCCACCTTCGACCAGTCCGCGCATCTGCTCGGCGAAGAGTTCCTGCGCTGTCTCGGGCGTGAGCGTGCCCATGGGCTCGAGCAGTTCACCGGAAGGACCGATATCACCCATTACGAATACCCCATCGTGGGCATCGGCCACCCGGCGGGCAAGCTGCGCTGCCGCTCGGTTGAGTTCGATCACTCGATCCTCGAGGGCATGCATCTGCAGACGCGCGCGGCTGCCACCGAAGGTGTTCGTGGTGAGCAGTTGCGCGCCAGCGTCGGCGTAGTCATTGAGGATGCGCTCGATGACGTCGGCCTTCTCCACATTCCACAACTCCGGTGCACCGCCGTCGTTCAATCCGGCGTCTTGGAGCATCGTTCCCATCGCGCCATCACCCACACAGACACTGCCGGTACGGATGGAATCAACGAGAACAGACATTCACGACCTCTTTGCTATGGGAAACGATTTACTGCTGGAGAGCCTCATCCTTGCACAATCGCTCAATTGCGGCGGTAGATGCTTTCGGTTGTCCATTCATCGTGAGGATCGTTCAACCGAGACATGCGCACCGTCCCCGTCTTCAACACCAGCCACACGGAGATCGCGACGAGAAGACTTCCAGTGATGACCACGGTGGGACGCGCTCCGATCGAATCGACCATGGCACCTTGGATGAGACCGCCTATCGGTGCGGCCACCGTGAACGCCATCAGACGGATCGCGAGAACGCGTCCGCGGAAGGGATCGGCGACGATGATCTGGTTGGCCGTATTGCTTGTGGCAATGACCGCCATGAAGCACCCGCCCAACACCACCAAAAGTGCTACGGCCACGACGTAGTGCGGTGCAAACCCGAACGCGATCAAGGCCAACCCGAAGGTGACCAATCCCGAACCGGCGATGGTGCTGATTCGACCGGCGAATCGTCTTCCGCCCACGATCGGAGCAACCACAATCGCGCCAACGCCCAACGCAGCATTCATGATTCCCAATTGGGTGGGGCCAACCTCGAATACTGATTCTGCGAAGACGACGGTGAGCGCGAAGATCGGATTGCCCAGGAATCCGATGAGGAAAGCCAGAGCAATCGCCATCACGATGCCCGGCTGACTCCTGGCATACCGAAGGGCCGCGATGAACTGCGCGGCGACACCCGTCTCGGCGTGGCGCCGCACCACACCCCGTCCCGCCTGGACGAGTGCAACGGCCACGACGACGGCGAAGAAGGACACGGCATTGACCGCGAATGCTGTTCCCGGTCCGAGTGTGGCGAGCACGATTCCGGCGATGGCCGGGCCGATCGCGCGTGCAGCGTTGATCTGAAGGGAATTCATCGCCACAGCCGATTGGAGTACGTCACGCGGGACGAGGTCGTGGACGAATGCCTGCCAGCTGGGAAGCGAAATGCCGTTCAGCAAGCCGATGACACCTACCAGCAGGAGCAGGATCCAGGGGTTCCTGACATCGAGCACCCATGCGAGCCAGAGCAGACCCGCTGCGAGCCCCATGCCGCTTTGCACGGCCAGCAGGACCCGTCGACGCGGGAAGTGATCGGCGATGGAACCGCCCAGCGGACTGGCGAGGACCATCGGTAGAAACTGTGCTGCCACCGTTGCGCCCACCCACACCGCGCTGCCGGTGAGTTGATAGAAGACGAAAGGAAGGACCAGATTCATCATCCACGTGCCGACGTTGGATAACAGCGCACCGGTCCAGAAGATGCGGTAATCGCGGTACCGGAATGCCCTCACTGTTCGGTCACGCCACCCACAGGTGCCGGCGGATCGGCCTTCGTCACCTGGTCGCGGTGCACCCATCGGCGGAACACCGGGGTGAGCGATCCCATGGCCAACGGCATCAGCACCAAGATGGCAACCGTTCCTGCACCCCACGCACCCCCGATAAGGAATGCGGCCACGAGGATCACGCCGTCGAAAGCCAGTCTCGACAAAGCGAGGGAAATATGGAACTTCTCGTGGACCACCCGCACAATCTGGTCGTACGGATTGGCGCCGAGGTCAGACGCGAGTGTTGCCACCACACCACCGGCGAAGAGCGCGAAGCCCACTACCCACACGGCGATACGCGTTGCGACCGGCCAGCTGTCGGGTTCCCAGCCGAGAACATCGACGATGCCGATAGTCCACAGGTCGACCACGATGCCCACACCCACGAAGGCGATGGGCGTTCCCACCCCCGGGCGCGATCCCAACAGCCACGCAGCGGCGACGAAGAACAGTGAGATGAGGATGATCACCGTCCCGATGGTCAAACCGGTGAGTTCGGACGTTCCGGCGATGAAAGCATCGAGAGGTGCTACGCCCCAGTCCGCGGCGAGCATCCACGACAGCCCGGTGCCGAGAATCAGGGCACCGAGGACGAGCGCCAACCACGAACGACGGTTGCGGTGCGGCGCGCCGGTCATGGACGAGCTGACTCCCATCACGGTGCGCAGTTGGCACCGGCGCGCAAGTGTCTCAAAGTCTCACGCGACGGGGTACGGCGAGATGAGGCACCGCGAGACGCCTGTCAGGAGTCCGTGCGGACGAACTTCAGGTAGGACGCGACTGTCAAGACGGCCGCTGCGCTGACCATCGGGATGATTAAGTTCATCTGACCGGTCTGCACCCAACCGAAGCCTTGCCCGATCGGCAGGATGTCGACGATCACCGGAACTCGCTCGACCAGGAAGGCCGCGAGCAGATTCTCAGCGATCAGACCCCAGATCAGCACACCCGCGATGCCGGCTGCCATGTTGCGCGTCAGCCCTGTGATCGAAGCGACGAGCAGACCCCAGAGCACGATAAAAACCGCTTCGCGAATCGCGATGCCCACTAGCGCATCGAAACCCGTGATGGGCACGTACCCGAAGGATGGCCCCAGCGAAGCGATGAGAGCGATACCGGTGACCGTGACGAGTGTTGCAATGAAGGCGATCACCGCAGGGATCACGAGTTTCGCGACGAATAGCGATGTTCGCTTGGGAAACTCCGAGAGCGCGAGTCGAATAGTCCCGTCGCGGTATTCGTGACCGAACGCCTGCGCGAACGGAATGGTCAAGAACACCGCGGAGATAGGCGTGAAGGCCTGTCCGACGAACGCGCTGATGGCAACGTCCTCGACATCAGCACCCATGGCGATAAATAGGACCGACGCCGCCCACGCGATGACCGCGCCGATGAGTGGAAAGACGTACGTGGACTTCAGCGTGGTGGCACGCACGCGCTCATAGGCCAGGACCCTGCTCACTTCGCACCTCCTGTCCTGAAGCCTTGTTCGGAATCGGTCAATTCCAAGAACACGCTCTCCAAGGACGCCTGCTGCGCCGCGAGTTCCAGCACGGGCACCCCAGCATGGTGAGCTAGACGACCGATGGCGTCGGTCGTTGCATCGAGCACCTTGATGGCATCGGGCCCGTGGTCCTCCAACCGATACCCCTCGCCCGCGAGAGTGGAACGCAGTTGCTGGATCGATGCTGGATCGGTGCGGATGACCGCCCCGGCACCATCACCCTGCGACATCAATGCGGCCATCGAATCGTCCGCGATCAAGCGACCCTTGGCGATCACCACCACGCGATCGGCCATCAATTGCATCTCGGACAGCAGGTGGCTAGATACCAAGACCGCATTACCCTCGGCCGCATACGACTTCAAGAAGTCTCGCAGCCAGTGGATCGACTGCGGGTCGAGTCCATTGGCGGGTTCGTCCAGGATCAGATTTCGCGGTTTGGCCAAAATGGCACCCGCCAAGCCCAACCGTTGACCCATGCCGAGTGAGAAACCTCCCGGACCCTTGCCGGCTACCGATTCCAGACCGAGAAGGTCGATCACCTCATCCACACGCGCTTTGGGGATGCGCGACTCCTGACCGAGCATCCGCAAGTGGTTACGTGCCGTCCGCTTCGGATGGAAACTCTTCGCATCGAGATGGGCGCCCACGGTCTCACTCGTTGACGCGACGTCGCGCAG
>CAZQRR010000107.1:0-2067 GCA_964595675.1 uncultured Rubrivirga sp.
AGATTCCTCACAGATTCCTCGTAAATTCCTCACGGACGTATGTAGCGCTCGACGTCCTGGCTGTATCGCGCGCATCGAGCCGCTGCAGCAGCAACGAAGCCGATGCCGATCGCTAGTGCGCGCCACGGCGGTTCCTTTGCGGGCGCAGTCTGCGAGTCGGTCATACACCTTCCCAGCGACCGGCGTGGACGTCGTGGGCATCCACGATGCGGTAGCCATACCCCTGTTCGGCGAGGAATCGTTGACGATGTTGCGCGAAGTCCGCATCGACCGTGTCGCGGGTCACGATCGAATAGAAGTGCGCTGTGCGGGCGTCGGCCTTCGGACGCAAAACGCGGCCGAGGCGCTGGGCCTCCTCCTGGCGTGAACCGAAGGTACCGGAGATCTGGATCGCCACAGCCGCTTCGGGCAGGTCGATCGAGAAATTGGCCACCTTGCTGACCACCAGGACGTTCATCTCACCATCACGGAAAGACTGGAAGAGGCGCTCGCGTTCCTTGACCGAAGTGGCGCCGGTGATGACCGGTGCTTCCAGATGTTCGCTTATCTCGGCCAGTTGATCGAGGTATTGGCCGATCACCAGAACCTGCTCTCCGGCGTGGTGGGCGATGATCTCGTCGACCAACTTGTTCTTCTCCGGTGTGCAGGCTGCGAGTCGGTACTTGTCCTCGGGCTCGGCCATCGCGTATGTCATGCGATCCGGTTCGGGCAGATCCACCCGTACCTCCACGCAGTTAGCCGGGGCTATGTGACCCTGCGCTTCTATCTCGCGCCACGGTGCGTCGTACCTCTTGGGACCGATGAGGGAAAAGACGTCGGACTCCCGGCCGTCCTCGCGCACCAAAGTGGCCGTCAACCCCAGACGCCTGCGGCTTTGGATGTCTGCGGTGAAGCGGAAGATCGGTGCGGGAAGCAGGTGGACTTCGTCGTAGATGATCAAGCCCCAGTCGCGGGAGTCGAAGACCTCCAGGTGCGGGTAGATCCCTTGACGTTTGGTGGTGAGTACCTGGTAGGTCGCGATCGTGACAGGACGTATCTCCTTCTTCGATCCGGAGTACTCGCCGATCTCGTCCGCGGTGAGCGTGGTGCGGCGAAGGAGCTCATCGCGCCATTGCCGTGCCGCCACGGTGTTGGTCACCAAGATCAAAGTGGTGGCTTGGGCGAGTGCCATCGCGAGCGCGCCGACGATCGTCTTCCCGGCACCGCAGGGCAGGACCACCACACCCGACCCGCCGTACCAGAATCCGTCGGCTGCTTCGATCTGGTAGTCGCGTGGTTGCCAGTCCGTTGTGTCGAGCGCGATTGGATGACGCTCTCCATCCACGTATCCGGCCACGTCCTCCGCCGGCCACCCGAGTTTGACCAGCGCCTGCTTCAGATGCCCGCGTTCGCTCGGGTGCACCATGACGGTCGTCTCATCCAGACGCGTGCCCAGCAGTGGCGCGATCTTCTTGCTGCGCAGCACCTCTTCGAGCACGGCGGTGTCGATTGCCTGGAGCACGAGACCGTGCGCGGGATCGTTCGCCAGTTGCAGCCGCCCGTAACGGGCCATCGTCTCGGCCACGTCGATGAGCAGTGCGTGCGGAACGGGGTAGCGCGAGTAACGGATCAGGGTGTCGACTACCTGCTCGGCGTCGTGGCCTGCGGCACGCGCGTTCCACAGACCGAGCGGTGTGAGTCGGTAGGTGTGGATGTGCTCGGGTGCACGCTCGAGTTCGGCGAAGGGCGCAATTGCCTTGCGGCAATCGTCGGCGTCCTTGTGGTCGACCTCGAGAAGCAAGGTTTTGTCGCTTTGCACGATCAGGGGTCCGTCACTCATGGTGATCCTGTCACTTCCGTCATCGACTGCAGGATTCCCGAGAGCAGGCGCGAGCGCTCCTGCATGCCGGAGATCGACGCCCACTCATGATCTGCATGCGCACCATCGCCCACCGCGCCGAGGCCGTCGAGCGTCGGTACTCCAGCCGCAGCGGTGAGGTTGCCGTCGCTGGCCCCACCCACGGCGCACTCGGTCGGTGCGGGCAGGCCGAGGGCGCGCGCAACGTCTTGAGCACGCGCGAATAGGTC
>CAZQRR010000107.1:2167-6787 GCA_964595675.1 uncultured Rubrivirga sp.
GCCCAAGTGATCGCTTCGGTGACGAAGTGTGCCGCCTCGACCGAGGCGTTGATTCCTTTCTCTGGATCCAAGCCCGCGTGCGCGGCACGACCCCTGAAGGTCAGGTGGTACCAGGAGGTGCCCTTGCGCTGTGTCTTCAGAGCACCGTCGGCGGAGGGCTCGAGCACGAAAACGGCCTCGCAGTCTGCAATTGCATCGGCGATCAGGTCCCGGGAGGTGAGTGATCCGGTTTCTTCATCGGTGGTGAGCAGCATGCCGATCGGACCGTCAGCCCGAGCACCCGCGTGGGCGAGGGCAGCCCAGCCCTGCACCACCCCGGCCTTCATATCGAATACTCCCGGACCGGTCATCCGGTCATCGTCCACCTGACACGGCAGACGATCGAGGGTTCCCATGGGCCACACGGTGTCCAGGTGACCTAGCAACAGCAGTCGCGGCTGGGTAGGTCCCCAGCGCCAGATCGGGCGCCCGCCATGGTTCTCTACGCGCCCGGCATCGACCATCCAATGGCTGGCGACTTCCTGGGCACGATCCACCACGCGGGCGCAGGCGTCGATGTCCTCGGTAGGGGATTCGACCTCCACGAGCGCGCGCGTGGAGTCGATCAAGGACCGCCGTGTGTCCATGTCGCCACCTCCCTCGCTACCGTGCCGTCGTGCCCGATGCCCCACTGCTGACCGATGCGTGGCGCGCTGCCGACCTGGCTCAAGAACGCGCCGGGGTCTCGATCCGAACCCTGGATGACCCTAATGAGCAGGGCATCGCGGTGGAAATCTTCGACCAGGTCTGGCCGCTGGGATCCGGCGGCACCAATGTCACCTCGAACCTGCTGCGGGCGTTGGTCCACTCTGGCGGATACGCAGCTGTGGCAACCGATGCCGTGAGTGGTGAGCCACTCGCCGCTGCACTTGCAGTGGTGGGGCGGCACCGCAGTGACGGTGGGGAGTGGCATACGCATCTGCACTCGCACATGGCGGCCGTCCTGGAAGGCCAGCGCAATCGGCACATCGGAACCGCCATAAAGTTGCACCAGCGTGCCTGGGCGCTGTCCGAGGACATCGACACCATCGTGTGGAGCTTCGATCCACTGGTGCGTCGTAACGCTTGGCTGAATCTGCACAAACTCGGAACCGAAGTGCGTGGTTACGAGCCCAACTTCTACGGGGATATGGACGACGCCATCAACGCAGGCGATCCTTCCGATCGACTGTTCGCGTGGTGGGTGCTCGACAGTGAGCGCGCGGTAGCCGCTGCCGAACAACCATTGCCGGTGGTCCAGGTCGCCGATACAGGCGAAGTTCGGCGCATCAGCACACCGGAGGACATCGTGGAACTACGTCGGCATTCACCGGAGGAATCGCGCGCCTGGCGCATACGGGTGCGCGAGGAGTTTCTCGATGCGTTCGCGGCGGGTGAGCGCGTGATCGGTCTTGACCCACACGGTTCGTACGTTCTGGCGAAGGGGAACTGACGATGACTATCGAAGCGCTGCGCTTGCATTCACTGGAGATCCCGCTCGTGCGTCCCTTCCGCACGAGTTTCGGAACGCAGACGGTGCGCGATGTGGTGCTCGTCGAGGCGATCGACTCCGACGGCCGACGCGGCTGGGGGGAATGCGTGACTATGGCGTGGCCCGGTTACAACGCGGAATACACCGCTGGAGCGATCAAGGTCATCGAGCGATACCTCGCACCGATCGTGCTCGGCAAGGACTGGGATCCGGAGGGTCTGCGCGTTGCCATGGATGTGATCCGCGGAAACGAACTCGCCAAGGCATCGGTTGCCACGGCGGTGCTCGACGCGTGGCTGCAAGCGCGCGATGAGTCTCTAGGGAACTACCTCGGTGCCGTGCGTGATCGAGTCGAGTGCGGGGTGAGCGTTGGCATCCCCACCTCCGAGACGATCGATGAATTGCTCGAGGAAGTGGGTGTTTACGTCGATGCCGGTTACCGACGTATCAAGTTGAAGATCGAGCCGGGTTGGGACATCGAGCCGGTTGCTGCAGTCCGCGAGCGCTGGCCGTCGATCCCACTGCAGGTGGACGCCAATCAGGCTTACACCCGCGAGCACGCACACCACTTGGCGCGACTCGATGAGTTCAACCTGTTGCTCATCGAACAGCCGCTCGGCGAGCAGGACTGGTGGGGGCATCGGATCATCGCCGAGGCTTGCTCGACCCCCGTTTGCCTGGATGAATCGATCCTGTCGGTGGAGTCAGCCGAGGCGGCCATCGAATTCCAGGCCGCATCGAACATCAACATCAAGCCCGGCCGGGTGGGTGGCTTCGTGCAGGCGAAGGAGATCCACGATCTGTGCTTGTCGCGCGGTGTACCGGTCTGGTGCGGAGGGATGCTCGAGACGGGTGTGGGCAGAGCGGCGAACATCGCACTCGCCGCACTCCCCGGCTTCACGATCCCTGGGGATACCAGCGCATCGAACAGGTATTACGCCGAGGACGTCACCGAACCGTTCATCTTGGAAGGTGGGACGTTGCCGGTACCCACGGGGCCGGGGATCGGCATTTCACCTATTGCCGAGAACCTTGAGTCCATGCGCGTTGACCTGGTCGAGTTGACTGCGGAGAGCTGAGCATCATGCGCTGATCTGCGCGCTCACATGAAGTGCGGCGATGCCGTTGATGCGTGAGACCGCGAGGGTGCGCACCTGCTCGGCATGGTGGTCGTAGGCAGTGAGAGATCCACCTCCGAGGCGGATCGGATCGACCAGCAGCACCGCGACCGATCCGTCGGATTCCACGTGTGTGAGGTGCACGGTCTCGTTGTGATCGATCGAGTACCGCAACTGTGCAACCACTGATGCACTCTCCATCTTCGGCACCTCGATGTCGGTATCGATCGTGGCGAGGGATTCGCGAGTCTCTTGCGCACGCAGCACCCGTATCGCCTTGTCGATGGTGCTCGGTGTTGCGTTGTTGCGGAAGTGACGACGGACCCGGGGTCCGGGCGGCGCTGTGAAGCGCGGGCGGGCGGTTGGTGCTGAACGCGCAGCGTCGGCGATGACGTAGGCGACCGGTTGCGGTAGCTCCTTGGTACTCACCGACACCAGGAAGTCGATCCACACTTGTGCATCCGGCTCGGTTTCCAGAGCTCGACGCACGGAAGCAGGAGTGATCCGCAGGACGGTCGCATGACCACGTGACTCGATGTCGGCGATTTCGCGAAGCCTGCGACCCACCGACGGAGCGAGCGGTCCGGGGGCGACGATCGTGTGGTCGGCTTGAACGTGGACGTGATCGATCTCAGGAACCAAGTGACCCTTCGCTGCCTTGGTCAGCGCGGTGACGTCGTCGTTGTCGAGAGCGCCCCGACCGATCGATGAGAGTTGACCGGCGGACAACACTCCGATCACTTCTGCCTCGCGCCACAATGTCGCGATCGTGCTCGATCGCTTCGTGCCGGCCCGCCGCGGCCAGCGGAAGTCGATCACGTCCGTGAGCGTCTGGACGTCGCACGCGCCGGTCGAGGAATGCAGCGCGGTGATCAACTGGCGTCGCCAAGGCGCGATGAAGGGGTGTTCGTCGGGTGCGAGGGGCTTATCGGTGGAAATACTCGATGAGTTCAGCCATGCATGGACAATCGTCGCCCAGCGTCGCTCCGGGGTTGCTTCGCACCAGTCGTCGAATGCAACAGTGGGCATCCACCCGAGATCGTCGGTGGTAGGACCGATACCGATGAGTCCGGCGGTGTGCGCGATGTCGATCGCGCATGTTAGATCGAAGCGGTCCACATCCAGGGAATCTGCGAGAGCATCAGCCGCGCGAGTGGCGAGTCCTCCTGAACGCAACACGGTGCCCGGATCGCGGCGCCATTTGTCTGCCACTTCCTCGATGGTCGACAGAGTGCGCCGGGCGTGCATACCCGCTTGTGCATCGACATCGGCCTGTGCGGTGCCATCGCTACCCGCGCAGGTGGGTGCAGGCCAGGTGGGAATGGGCGCGTTCATCACCTGATCGCGCACTGCGGTTATCACGTTGATGCGATCACGCGTTCCCCACAGCAGCGCCGCTGCCCACAGCTGCTCGGCTGCTGCTGTCACGGCTGCACGTGATGATTTACCGAGCGTCGATGTAACGGCCTTCGTGATGGCAGTGATCGAGGTGGGCTCCGATTCAGTCGCCTTGCAGGCGATTCGCAAGACGTGGTGATGGACGGCATCGACGTCGTCGAGGTAACGGGCGATCGACGGTGCCGTGGCGGCGCGAGTGGTGAGCGCGCGCATGTCCGAGGGAATGGGGTGCAGGAGGTCCGGCCGCGCGGTCAGCAAAGCCGCCAGTTCGTCGTCGCTGCGGGCGCGCAGGTCCTCGGCGAGCGTGCGGGGCGTGGTTGCGGACATCCGCACTACGGTACGCGGTCACCTCTGCGGGCTCGCGAGGCGCGGATCAGTCCGATGATCACCAGGGCCAGGCCCACTCCGGTGGTCATCGACAAGAACCACCATGCGCCGGGCAAGGACAGGTCGGGAAAGACCAGGGGCAGCAGTGCGATCGAACTGAGCACCAAGCCGATGATCGTCACGATGATGCCCACGCGCAGGAGCCGATCTCCGGGTGCGGAAGCCATGCACCCAGAGTGCCACGAGTAGGGCCGCCCGGCACGGGCC
>CAZQRR010000108.1:0-6779 GCA_964595675.1 uncultured Rubrivirga sp.
GGCGCGGGGGCCACCGATGAGTGCGGGGAGAGCGCGTGTCCGAGTCAGGACTCAGCCCCTGGGCGCGAACCTGGATTCGCGAGGCACTCGGTTCGCCGACGGCCGTACAGGAGCAGGCATGGCCGGTCGTGGCGACCGGCACCGACGCCGTTCTCAGCGCCCCGACGGGTTCTGGCAAGACGCTCGCTGCCTTCTTGGCGGCACTGGATGCGCTCATGCACTCACCGCCCGCGGATCGCGGTCGGATCTTGTACGTATCCCCACTCAAGGCGCTGGCTGCGGACATCGAACGCAACCTGCGCAGTCCGCTCGTGGGTCTGATGCAGGTGGCCCTGCGTGAGGGCGTCGAGGTAGCACCGATTCACATCGCAGTCCGCACCGGGGATACCCCGCAAGCCGAACGGTCGCGGCAGGCGAAGAACCCTCCGGACATCTGGATCACGACCCCTGAATCACTGTTCCTGCTGCTCACGTCCAAGGCCCGCGTGGCCCTGCAGGGAGTCACCACGGTGATCATCGATGAGGTGCATGCGCTTGCGGGCACCAAGCGCGGTGCTCATCTGGCTTTGTCCCTCGAGCGGTTGGACCAACTCCTCGGGTACTCACCCCAGCGCATCGCACTGTCGGCCACCGTCACGCCGCTATCGGAGATTCAGCGCTACGTGCGAGCGGGTGATCCGGAATCCGTTGCGGTGATCGCACCCCCGATCGACAAGGAGATCGTCGTCCACGTCGAGTCACCGATCGAGGACTTCAACGAGATCGGTGCGATCCGCCGCGATGAGAACGGTTCCGACTTGGTGACCGGCAGCGCCGCAGGCGATGCCGAACGCAACTCGGTCTGGCCGCACGTTGCGAGTCGGATCGTGGACATCATCAGCCAACACCGCTCCACCATCGTCTTCGTGAATTCCCGACGTCTGGCCGAAAGACTCACAGCGCGCCTGAACGAGGAATGGGAAGCGCGCCAGGAGTCGGCGACCGACGACGCATCGGCGACTTCACCAACGTCCCATGCGCCGTTGGCTCGGGCGCACCACGGTTCTGTGTCCAAGGACATGCGGCGCGCCATCGAGGAGGAACTGAAGGACGGTCGCCTGCGCGCCGTGGTTGCCACCAGCAGCCTCGAGCTCGGCGTGGACATGGGGGCGGTTGATGTGGTGGTCCAAGTTCAGTCCCCACCATCGGTCGCCAGCGGACTCCAGCGAGTGGGCCGGGCCGGGCACTCGGTCGGTCAGGCCAGCGTGGGGCACGTCATTAGTACCCATCCACACGATCTGCTTCTCTCACGGACCATCGCAGGCGGCATGCGTGAACGTTCCCTGGAGCCGTTGCGCGTCCCCAACAATCCGCTGGATGTCCTCGCCCAACAGATCGTCGCAATGTGCGCGATGGACGATTGGTCCGTCGGTGATCTGCTTTCCGTGGTCAAAAGGTCAGCTCCCTTCCATAATCTCAGCGAGCCGCTCGTGGCTTCGGTGCTTTCGATGCTGTCGGGCACGTACCCCTCCGATCGTTTCGCCGAACTCAAGCCACGCCTGGTGTGGGACCGACAGACCGATCTCCTGACAGCGCGCCCCGGAGCCCAGCGCCTCGCGGTCACGAATGCGGGGACGATTCCCGATCGCGGCTTGTTCAGCGTTCATGTCGCATCGGAGGGCGCTCCGCGCGTGGGTGAGCTGGATGAGGAGATGGTCTACGAGTCACGCGTGGGAGAGGTGATAACCCTCGGAGCCAGCAGTTGGCGAATAGAGGAGATAACCCACGATCGGGTGATCGTCTCCCCTGCGCCCACTGCGTCCGGACGCATGCCGTTCTGGCGCGGTGATGCACTGGGTCGACCTGCCGCACTCGCCCCCGCCATCGGCGCTGCGCTCCGGGACACCCATGGCGACCTTCCCGCGCTTCAGAACTACCTCGACGAGCAAAGATCCGCGACCGGCGTGGTCCCCGACGAACGCACGCTAGTGATCGAGGCCTTCACCGATGAGATCGGGGACTGGCGTGTGGTGGTCCATTCACCCTTCGGCGCACGAGTCCACGCACCCTGGGCACTCGTTCTCACCTCGTTTCTCACCGATCACCTGGGGCTCGCACCCCAGGTGATGCACGCCGACGACGGCATGGTGATCCGCATCCCCGACTACATCCCCGACTACATCCCAGACGCGGACACCGGATTGGACACCGCCACTTCCCTGCTCGATCTCGTGACGTCGGCCCTCAGCGTGGATCCCCTGGACGTCGAGGCCCTGGTGCATCGGGAAGTGACCTCCTCGGCGCTCTTCGCCTCACGCTTCCGCGAGTGCGCTGCTCGGTCACTGCTCTTGCCTCGACGGCGCCCGGATCGACGAAGTCCCCTGTGGCAGCAGCGGCAGCGCGCGAACTCGCTGCTGCAGGTGGCGGCCGACTTTCCGGACTTCCCGGTGATCTTGGAGACCATGCGCGAATGTGTGCAGGACGTCTACGACCTTCCCGCCTTGACCGACGTCCTCAGCGGGATCAAGGACGGGAGCATCCGAATCGAGTCGGTGCTCACCGATCGCCCGAGCCCGTTCGCTCGTTCACTGCTCTTCGGGTACGTCGCCACCTATCTGTACGAGGGCGACGCCCCGTTGGCGGAGCGCAGGGCCAGCGCACTGAGCATCGATGTCTCACTACTGGCCGATCTGCTCGGGACGGCGGAACTTCGCACATTGCTGGACCTCGAGGCAATCGAGGCGGTCGAGGAGGAGATCGGGCACCGCAGCGACAGCACGCGCGCACGAGACGTGGAGGATGCAGCCGACCTCCTGCGACTCTTGGGCCCCCTGGATGAGGATGCGGCGAAGCAATGCGGCATCGACCCGCAGTGGCTCGAGCAACTCATCGACGCACGCCGCGCCATCGGAGTTCAGATCGCCGGACGAGCGTGGACTGTTGCGATCGAGGATGCAGGACGACTACGCGACGCACTCGGTGTGGTGCTGCCCCCGGGAATCGCGCAGGCACATCTGGAGTCGGCTCCCGATCCACTCGGCGACCTCGTATCCCGGTACGCGCGCACGCATGGACCGTTCACCGCCCAGCAGATCCTCGACGAGTGGGGTATCGCGCTGCAGGTCATCACGAGCACGCTCGACCGACTCGTTCACGAGAAGCGACTGTTGCGCGGGGAGTTTCGACCCGGGGGCCATGGCGTCGAATACTGCGATCCGAATGTGCTGCAACGGATCAGGCGACGGACCATCGCTCGTCTGCGCGAGGAGATCGAACCTGTCGACATCCAGGACTACGCAGCGTTCCTGCCACACTGGCACGGCATTCACCCCCCGCTTGTCGCTTCCTCGAACGGGTCTTCGCCTGCCAACGTTGCGGAGGCACTGGATCGACTCAGCGCAGTGGCCCTGCCCGCCGGTTCGGTCATGGGGATCATTCGCGCGCGGGTCCCCGGTGCGGACTCCTCCGACATAGACGCACTCCTCGCATCCGGTGCGCTCACCTGGTGGTCCGTCGGGCCACTTGGGGCTAAGGATCTGCGCGCTGCGTGGGCGCCAACGTCGATTGCGGCGTCGATGAGTGCGTGGGTACGCGGACCGAGGCTGGCACTCACCGAACTTCACGAACTTCCGGAAACCGATCGCACGATCATCGAGATTCTCAGCAGCGGAGGTTCTTTCACCCTCGATGCGATTCACGCGGCTCTTGTTTCCCGCGGCGTAATGATCTCCGTTCCGACTCTGTCCGCAGCGTGCTGGGAATTGGCCCGTACGGGTTGGTTGACATGCGATTCGTGGAGCTACGTCCACGCCATGAGCCACGGTAGATCGGCCGCGCGTTCACGCCCGTCCAAGCAAACACCCGCTCGGCGCACCCGCCTGCCCAGGCGCACTCGGCTTTCGTCGATGCCGGCCGGGCCGAGGTGGTCCCTGGCGGTGAACGTGAGGACCGAACGCGATTCGGCCACCGTCAATTCCATGAATGCAACGCAGAGTGCACCCGACTTCGCCGGTCTGCTGCTCGAAAGGTGGGCCGTGGTGTCGCGCTCGAGCGTTGCTGCCGAAGAGCCGGTGGGCGGCTTCGCTGCGCTCTACCCCGTCTTGACGCTGCTCGCCGAATCCGGCACGTGCCAGCGCATCTACGCCATCGACGGTGCAGGCGGTGCGCAATTCGCACTCCCAGGAGTAGTCGATGAAATTCGTTCTTATGTGGCTGACTCTCATGTAGGCAACACTCATGTAGGCAACACTCATTCAACAAACAGTCGCAGGTCCGACGACGTCATCGTGATGTCCGCCGTCGACCCCGCCAATCCCTACGGCGCGATCCTGCCTTGGCCCGACCATCCCAGTGGCGACCCATCGATGCGGGCCAGTCGCCGCGCCGGATCCCTGGTGGCACTGATCGACGGACGCCTGCGTGCTTGGCTGGATCCGTCAGGCTCGAGCCTGGTCACGTGGGGCGGAATCGAATCCCACGAACTTCGCAGCCACGATGAACGGGTCCATCTGCTTCGGAGTCTGGCGACGGCACGAGTGCGCATGACCGAACGCTCGCGGGCTCTGCTCACCAACATCGATGGTGCGTCCATCGTCGGAGCACCACACCGGGATTCGGCGGGTTCGATTTCGGCGGGTTCGATGTCGGCCGGTTCGATGTGGGTGAGCGCCGCAAAGGCCGCTGGACTGGCGGAAGCACCGCGAGGATGGCGGTGGCCCACCGATGCCTGAGGGCGACACCGTTTACCTCGCGGCCACGCGGCTCGACCAAGCCCTGCGCGGTCGCACCCTGCGTGAGACCGACTTTCGACTTCCACGGCTGGCCACGGTCGACCTGCAGGGGGTGGCCGTGCGTGAAGTTGTTTCGCGCGGCAAACACATACTCATGCGATTCGATGACGACTCGACGCTGCATACGCACTTTCGTATGGACGGCACGTGGCATCTGTATCGCGAGGGTGACTCCTGGCGCGGGGGTCCCGATCACGCGATCCGCGCCATCCTTCGCACGCACGATCGGGTGGCAGTGGGCTACCGGCTGCACGACGTCGCGTTGATTCCCACACGGGATGAGCATCAGTACATCGGACACCTCGGACCGGATATCTGCGCTGATGATTGGGACGAGGATCAGGCGCTGATGCGATTGCGCTCGGCGGGTGATCGCAGCGTGGCTGTTGCATTGGTGGATCAGCGGATCATTGCCGGGATCGGAAACATCTACCGGTGCGAGTCGCTCTTCATCGCTGGGGTGACCCCCAGCGCGCGTGTATCGGACGTCGACGATGCCTCACTTCAGATGGTTGTGCGGACCGCACGCGAATTACTTATGCGCAACCGCAACCGTGCGTCCCAGTCGACCACCGGGGATGAACGCCGGGCGCATTTCGTCTATGGACGCAGGCGAAGCCGCTGCTATCGGTGCGATGCGCCTGTCCGTGCCACCCGAGCCGATCACACCGAACCGCACCGCGCGACTTCACCTGTCGACCGCGACCGAAGTGCCGCCAACGAGCAGACGGTGTTCTGGTGTCCGAGCTGTCAGCCGGGCCCGGACCGGGACTATCCAGACGAAGGCGCCCGTTAGGAAAGCGCGCGATACGGGGCGCCCGCACCGCTGAGCACCATGTCCGGCAACCGGGTAGTGGGTGCGGTGTGCTGCAACTCCCGATGCGCCATCTGGGTGCTCACCGAAGCCAGGAGTTCGGACAGCGAGACGTCCAGGGCGTCGCAGATGGCGGCCAGCAACTCCGAAGAGGCCTCCTTGTGGCCGCGCTCTACCTCGGAGAGATAGCCCAAGGAAACCGCGGCAGCGCCGGATACCTCACGCAAGGTGCGGCCTTGGTCTTGGCGACGACGACGAAGCTCTTCGCCGACTACTTCACGCATGACGATCATGGGCACTCCCTCCTTCCGTTGCTCCACCATAACCCTACGGGCCGAAACAGACCCATCGAGCGACCCGACGAGCGGTCATCCGGGATAACACCTGACGTCCTCCCGGTATTCCCGCACGCCGCACTCCCCCCGCCCCCCCCCTTCTCCCCGTTCCTGTGTCAGTCGTCGGGCCGACACGCCGACGAACACCCCCGACGACTGACACAGGAACGGGGAGAGGGGGTGCTAGTCCATTGATACGACTACATCGGCGCGAGGGCAGCGAGGGTCTCCTCCAGGGCGGCCTGCGCGGCTTGCTCGCGCACCTGTGCCCGATTACCGGATGCGTGGATCACGCGGGTCCTGGTGATCCCCGGCTCCCCCGGCCCGGCGTGCAGCCAGACCGCGACCCACGCGGTTCCGGGTTCGGCACCGCCATGGGCGTCCGGTCCCGCGGCCCCGGTGGTTCCCACGCCCACTCGGGCACCCAGCACTAGGGCTGCCCCATGCGCCATCTCCACTGCCACCTGCTCACTGACGACGCCGCGCTCGATAGCGATCGGACTGACACCGAGGACTGATTCCTTGAGGTCGGCTTGGTAGGCCACCACTCCGCCGCGCAGCACGTCCGAGCAGCCGGGCACCTCGGCCAACGCCGACGCGACCAACCCGGCGGTCAGTGATTCGCCCGTGGCGATGGTCCAACTGCGTGACCGCAATTCGGTCACGATCCGATGCGCAAGTTCATTCACGGCGACACCTCAAGCATCCTCACAGCGAAGCACGACGCAATCGAAGCACCCGGAACAGGTAGTCAACCCCGGTCACCACGGTCAGGACGAGCGCGATGAGCATGACCACCCACGCTGCATCGACCCACCACGCAGGACCAACCGCCAAGAACATGGCGATCGCGATGATCTG
>CAZQRR010000109.1:0-6690 GCA_964595675.1 uncultured Rubrivirga sp.
AAGCGAGCAAAGTCGACCAGAACTGGGACTGCGACTCCTGGCGAAGTTGGCTGAGGATGTTGAAGAGCTCGGTTTCGTCGAGGCAACTCCCAAGCAGGACGGTCGCAACATGCTGATGGTCCTGGCACCTCACAAGCGCAAGTCCGATGTGGCCCGCAAGGCAAGGGCGGATAGTGCGGACAGCGCAGATAGTGGTGGCGACGAGATCAGCGAGGAACGGGATTCCGCCTAGATCCGGGGAGAAGATCCGGTCGAGCCCCGCTCGACCTGCGAAACACACAGACCTGCACGACACAGAACGACCTGCACGCCGAAGAACGTGCTCATGAAGAAGGAGGCCAGAGTGCCGAAGCAAAAGACGCACAGCGGTGCGAAGAAGCGGTTCAAGGTAACCGGATCGGGCAAGCTCACCCACGAGCAGGCGAATAGGCGCCACCTCATGGAGAGCAAGTCCAGCAAGCGCACACGTCGCCTCATGGCCGACGATCCCGTCTCCAAGGCGGACACCAAGAAGGTCAACAAGCTGCTCGGTCGCTAGTCCCGTCCCTGCAAGCGTCCGAAGAAGTACGCCCAGCAAAAGCAAGGAGCACGTCATGGCACGCGTCAAGCGTTCAGTCAATGCGCAAAAGAAGCGCCGCGAGATCCTCGAGCGCGCCTCCGGTTACCGGGGACAGCGTTCACGTCTGTACCGCAAGGCCAAAGAGCAGGTCACGCACTCGATGGTCTACGCCTACGCGGACCGTCGTACCCGCAAGGGCGACTTCCGACGGCTGTGGATCCAGCGGATCAACGCCGCCGCCCGCGCGAACGGCATGACCTACAACCGCTTCATCCAAGGGCTCAAGGCAGCCGAGGTCGAGGTGGATCGGCGCATGCTCGCCGAACTCGCTGTCAACGACCCCGCGGCGTTCACCGCACTGGTGGATGTTGCTCGGGGGGCCTTGCCGGCTACCGCCGCATAAAGCAGCCTCAAGCAGACCTTCACTTCGACCTTCGGTGCTGACCAGTACCCGCTCACCGCACGTCGCTCGTTTGCGACGGTTGCATGAGCGTAAAGGTCGACAGCAGTCCGGGACCTTCCTCGCGGAAGGTCCCGACTGCGTTGCAGCGGCAATCGATGCCGGATGGGTGCGCGAAATCGTCGTCTGCGTCGAATCGGAGCTGACTCGTCAGGCCCAGGCGCGGGGCATCGATGTGCACGAGGCCGACGATCGGGTCATCGCGGCGATCTGCGATGCAAAGACACCCCAGGGCATCGTGGCCGAGTGCGTCATTCCTGACACAAGCCAAGGGCTCGTGCTCGCGGGAACCGGTCCGGTCGTCATATGCGATCGCATATCCGATCCGGGAAATCTCGGAACGATCATCCGCACGGCTGAGGCGGTCGGCGCGGCAGGCGTGCTCGTGTCACAAGGATCCGTGGATGCGTGGAACCCGAAAGTCGTGCGTTCCAGTGCCGGTTCGATCTTCCGACTCCCCGTTGCCCAGGCTGCAAGCACCGTCGAAGCCGTTGAGGCCACCCAGGAATCAGGTCGCTCGGTTGTTGCGCTGACCGCTCATGCGGATCAGACCGTATTCGAGGTCGTGAATCGGAACTGGGACGCTCGGGGACCAGTGGGCGGAGAACCTGATGGGGGAGGGCTCGGCTCCCAGTTCGCGTGGCTGGTCGGGTCAGAGGCCCATGGCATTTCACCGGAGGCTCTTTCCGCCTCGGCACTCACCGCGAGGATCCCGATGAACCCCGAGGTCGAATCCTTGAACGCGGCCATCTCGATCGCGGTGTGCCTCTACGCGGCCCTGGGAGCTCGCGCCCACCATCGCGCCTGATTTCGGGACCTAAGTCACCCCAGACACACCCACCGGACTCGGACATCGCCCTGCGCGCGGGTGCGAGGATGGATCGACCTCATCAGGTGTGAAGCGAAAGGTTGGCATCCATGGACAAGTCGCTCTACCGGAGTCTGCCGGTCATGGACGAAACCGGCTACGTGGTAGTGGACAACTACGACCAGCAGGCCGATCCCTGCGAATGGGAGAACCTCGTCTACGTCGACTGGAAGTCCTCGGGCGACACCCGCTTCGCTCCGCTGGCAAGTGCCTATGGCGACATGGAGTGCAACGGCTTTTGGAACCACACCCCGCCCAAGACCGACAAGGACGGCGTGTGGGTGCAGGAGAACGTCGATATCGCTCCGATCCTGACTCGTCGGGCGCAAGAGCCGGGCGCCAACGTCGGTCGGTGTCGAGTAATCGAACTCCAGCCGAACTCCTACGGCGAGGCGCTGTACAACCTGCACCGCGACGACAACAACCGACTGAACCCCGAGGGCACGGGTTGGATCGTTCGCGGGTTCTTCAACCTCACCGACGATCCCGATTCGGTGATGATCCTGCGCGCGGACAAGGACGATCCGTCCACCGAGGTGCGTATTCCGCTGCCTGCGGGACAGCAGGTGGTCATCGACACCCAGGGCTTCTACCACGCGGTGTGGCACCCGGGCGACAAGCCGCGCTACTGCCTGATCACCTCGTGGGAGTCCAGTCCGGAACTCGATGCCTGGATCCATGCGCGCAACCCGCGAACCAGGATCGACAACCACCCGATCGATCCCGCGGTGGCGGCCGAGGGCGAGGAGCTCGCGCGCAGCAAGCGCGAGGCCCGGGCGGCTGCGCTTGCGGCGCAGGGTCAGGACCCTCGCTTCGGCGATGGCAGCATGGCCGTTCAGGCGGAGAAGGAAGTCCTCTCCGAGGCCTAGCCAGCCTGTCGGATAACTGCTTGTCATGGACGGGTCGGCACACCCGTTAGCATCGAACTTTGGGTCGAGACGGCCCTTGAGCGGAACCCAAAGGAGTACGCGTGGTCGCCTACAGCGCCGTGCTGGACGAACTCGAGGCCGAGGCGATCCACATCTACCGGGAGACCGCGGCAGCGTTCCGCAATCCGGTCCTGCTGTACAGCATCGGTAAGGATTCCTCGGTCCTGCTGCATCTGGCGATGAAGGCCTTCCACCCCGCTCCGCTGCCCTTCCCGGTGATGCACATCGACACCACCTGGAAGTTCAAGGAGATGATCGAGTTCCGCGATCGCCGGGCCAAGGAGTTGGGGCTCGACCTGCGCATCGCGACCAACACCGAAGCGGTCGAACAGGGCGTCACGCCGTTCACGCACGGCACCCACGAGTACACGCGGATCATGAAGACCGTCGCCCTGCGCGAGGGCATCGACCGCTATGGCTTCGATGCCGCGATCGGCGGCGCACGCCGCGACGAGGAGCGCAGCCGCGCGAAGGAGCGCATCTTCTCGCTGCGCGAGCCCGGCCATCGCTGGGAGCCGCGCAAGCAGCGGCCGGAGTTCTGGCGCACGGCCAACACCTCGCTCGCGCCTGGTCAGTCGATGCGCGTCTTCCCACTGTCGAACTGGACCGAACTGGACATCTGGCGCTACATCGAGCGCGAGAGCATCGAGATCCCTGCTTTGTACTTCGCGAAGGAACGCCCCGTGGTTGAGCGCGGGGGAACGCTGATCATGGTCGACGATGAGCGCTACCCGCTCGAGCCGGGTGAGCAGCCGGTGATGAAGTCCGTGCGCTTTCGCACCCTGGGCTGCTACCCGCTCAGCGGTGCGGTCGAGTCCACCGCGGCGGATCTACCGACGTTGATCGCTGAAATGGAAGCATCCAAGATCTCCGAACGTTCTGGTCGCCTCATCGACGGCGAAGGCGGCGGTTCGATGGAGGCCAAGAAAGCAGAGGGCTACTTCTAGT
Source organism: uncultured Rubrivirga sp. (assembly GCA_964595675.1). Classification (GTDB taxonomy): domain Bacteria; phylum Actinomycetota; class Actinomycetes; order S36-B12; family S36-B12; genus S36-B12. The sequence continues at coordinate 3,765 of CAZQRR010000109.1, forward strand.
GGACACCACTCCCGTTCTCCATCTCGTCACCTGCGGTTCGGTCGACGACGGCAAGTCGACGCTCATCGGCCGACTGCTCGCCGAGACCGATTCGGTCCCGATCGATCAACTCGAGTACGCCCGCCGCACCCGCCGCGGTGGCTCCACCATCCCGGTGGGGGAGATCGACTACTCGCTGCTGACCGACGGCCTCGAAGCAGAACGGGAACAGGGCATCACCATCGACGTCGCCTACCGGCATATGAACCTGCCCAACGGCCGTCGGGTGCTCATCGCCGATGCTCCTGGCCACGAGCAGTACACGCGCAACATGGCGGTGGCTGCATCCAATGGCGACGTTGCGATCCTGCTTGTCGATGCTGCGCGAGGAGTTCGCCCGCAGACCCACCGTCACCTGACGGTGTCCGCCTTGATGGGTGTGCGCACCGTGGTGATCGCGGTCAACAAGATGGACCTCGTGGGCTACGACCACGCCACCTTCGAGGAGATCGTGGGCATCGTGCGGACCACGGCGGCTCGCCTGAACGTGCCCGAGGTGGTAGCCATCCCGATCAGCGCGTTCGCCGGCGACAACGTTACGCAATCGACCACCAACATGCCCTGGTACTCAGGACCCACATTGATCCAGTTCCTCGCCGATTGGGAACCGGTGGAAACGATCCAGGATGCAGGCTTCCGCTTCCCCGTGCAGTTCATCGTGCGCGCCGAGGGCAACTTCCGCGGATACGCGGGCACCGTGGTCGCGGGAAGCGTCGCGCCCGGCGATCCGATCACCGTGGCCGATTCCGGTCGCACCGCGGTGATCGACCGCATCGTCGCCTTCGATGGCGATCTCGAGCGTGCCCACAGCGGTCAGGCCGTGACCATCACCCTCGACCACGAAGTCGACGTCACGCGCGGCGATGTGCTCGCCGGCAAGGATCGCGACGGCTCGAGTCTGCAACCGGCCGATCGCTTCGCGGTGGACATGGTGTGGCTGGGTGAGGAGCCGCTCGCGCACGGTCGGTCCTACTTGCTGGTCTCCGGCTCGCGTTCTGTTCCGGCCACCGTCACCAACGTGCGTCACCGACTCGACGTCGTTTCAGGTCACGAGCACGCCGCTCGCGTGCTCGAGATGAACGACATCGGTCGGGTCGAAGTCGCTACCGACCGACCGATCCCGATGGATCCCTACGACACCTGCCGCGACACCGGTGGCTTCCTGCTCGTGGATCGCGTCACCGCGGACACGGTGGCGGCGGGGTTGGTGCGGCACGCGATGCGCCGTGCCTTCAACGTGGTGCCACATTCCTACGACGTCGATGCGCAGGCTCGCGCAACGTTGATGGGTCACCCCAGCAAGGTCGTCTGGCTCACCGGCCTGCCGGGCTCGGGGAAGTCGACCATCGCCGACGCCACGGTTCGCCGGCTGCACGCGCTCGGTGTGCACACCTACGTCCTGGATGGCGACAACGTGCGCACCGGCTTGAACAAGGACCTCGGATTCACTGCTGAGGACCGCGCGGAGAACGTTCGGCGAGTTGCCGAGGTCGCCAAGCTCATGAAGGACGCCGGACTGGTGGTGTTCGTCGCGCTCGTATCGCCCTATCGCGGCGATCGCGAAGCCGCCGCCGCACTGTTCGGTGAGGACGAGTTCCTCGAGGTCTATGTGGACACGCCCGTCGAGGTGTGCGCCGAGCGTGACCCCAAGGGCCTGTACGCCAAGGCTGCCGCAGGCAACCTGCCCAACATGACGGGCGTCGGTCAGGTCTACGAGGTTCCCGAGAACGCCGACCTCGTGCTTGAGGGAGCCGGCGATCTCGATGCGCAGGTCGAGCGGCTGGCGCAGGCCGTCCTCGGCGAATAGTTCCCTGCTGGGATACTTGCGCTCCCATGTCCGGACCCAACACCCAATTCGACCCCAAGCAGGTCGCCGCGCTCAATGCCGAGGCGATCGATGCGATGGTCGAATCCGCCCTGGCGGCCATCGCAGATGCCGCCGATCTGGACGCCCTCAAGCAAGCACGCCTGGCGCACGCCGGCGATCGCTCCCCGCTGGCCCTGGCCAACCGCGAGATCGGTGCGTTGCCTCCTGCAGCCAAAGCCGAGGCGGGAAAGCGGGTGGGGCAGGCACGCAGTCAGGTCAAGTGGGCCCTCGAGCAGCGTGAGGAAGTGCTCATCCACGAGCGCGACGCCCAGGTGCTGCTCGCCGAGGCGGTCGACGTCACCCTTCCGGTGCAGCGCACCCCGATCGGCGGACGCCACCCGCTCACCACGCTGATGGAGCGCATGGCCGATGTGTTCATCTCGATGGGGTACGACGTCGCCGAAGGCCCGGAAGCCGAAGCCGAATGGGCGAACTTCGATGCTTTGAACGTGCCACCCGATCATCCGGCTCGCACCATGCAGGACACCTTTTACGTGGAATCGCCCAACAGCGGCGTGGTGCTTCGCACCCAGACCTCACCCATCCAGATACGCGCGATGCTCGAGCGCCCGCTGCCGATCTACGTGGTGGCACCCGGGCGCGTGTATCGAACCGACGAACTCGACGCCACCCATACGCCGGTCTTCCACCAGATCGAAGGGCTCGCGGTCGATGAGGGTCTGACCATGGCGGACCTGAAGGGCACCCTCGATCACCTGGCCACCCAGATGTTCGGCGAAGGCATCGTGACCCGGCTACGCCCCTCCTATTTCCCGTTCACCGAACCCAGCGCCGAGGTGGACCTTGAGTGCTTCGTGTGTCGTGGGGCATCGGTCGGCGATCCGAGTAACCCGTGCCGGACCTGTGGCAGCGAGGGCTGGATCGAATGGGGCGGCTGCGGGATGGTCAACCCGCGCGTGCTGAAAGCGGTGGGCATCGACACCGATCGCTACCGCGGCTTCGCGTTCGGCATGGGTATCGAGCGCACGCTCATGTTCCGCAATGGCGTGACCGACATGC
>CAZQRR010000110.1:0-6648 GCA_964595675.1 uncultured Rubrivirga sp.
GCGCGAGGCGCTTCAGCTCGGCCACAACTACATCGGCACCGAGCACATCCTGCTCGGCCTCATCCGCGAAGGTGAAGGCGTCGCCGCCCAGGTGCTCGTGAAACTCGGCGCCGACTTGAACCGCGTACGTCAACAGGTCATCCAGTTGCTGTCGGGCTATCAGGGCAAGGAGCCGGCAACAGCCGGCGGGCCCGCCGAAGGGACGCCGTCGTCGTCCTTGGTCCTCGATCAGTTCGGACGCAACCTGACCGCCGCCGCGCGTGAAGGACAACTCGATCCGGTGATCGGTCGTGCCAAGGAGATCGAGCGCGTGATGCAGGTCCTGTCGCGGCGCACCAAGAACAACCCGGTCCTCATCGGTGAGCCCGGTGTGGGTAAGACCGCGATCGTCGAAGGCCTGGCGCAGGACATCGTGCGCGGCGAGGTTCCTGAAACGTTGAAGGACAAGCAGTTGTACACGCTCGATCTTGGCGCACTCGTCGCCGGCAGCCGCTACCGCGGCGATTTCGAAGAGCGATTGAAGAAGGTGCTCAAGGAGATCAAGACCCGAGGCGACATCGTCCTGTTCATCGACGAGATGCACACCCTCGTCGGTGCTGGTGCAGCCGAAGGTGCGATCGATGCCGCGAGCATCTTGAAGCCGATGCTCGCGCGCGGTGAGCTCCAGACCATCGGCGCCACCACACTCGATGAGTACCGCAAGTACATCGAGAAGGACGCTGCCTTGGAGCGTCGCTTCGCGCCGGTTCAGGTCGATGCCCCCGATGTGGAACACACCGTGGAGATCTTGAAGGGCCTTCGCGATCGTTACGAGTCCCACCACCGCGTTTCGATCACCGACGGTGCCCTCGATGCTGCCGCTCGGCTGTCCGATCGCTACATCTCCGATCGGCAACTGCCGGACAAGGCGATCGACCTCATCGACGAGGCAGGATCGCGCCTTCGCATCCGCCGTATGACCGCCCCGCCGGATCTGCGTGAGTTCGACGATCGCATCGCCGATGTTCGCAAGGAGAAGGAGTCGGCGATCGACGCCCAGGACTTCGAGAAGGCCGCGTCTTTGCGCGACGTCGAGAAGAACTTACTGGCCGAGAAAGCCGAGCGCGAGCGCGAGTGGAAGGCCGGCGACCTGGACGTCGTGGCCGAAGTCGACGAGAAGTTGATCGGTGAAGTGCTCGCCCTCATGACCGGCATCCCGGTGTCCGACCTCACCGAAGACGACATCGAGAAGTTGCGCCGAATGGAGGAAGAGCTCCATCGCCGGGTCATCGGGCAAGAAGACGCCATCAGGGCGCTCTCGCAGTCGATCCGCCGCACGCGTGCTGGGCTGAAGGATCCTCGCCGCCCGGCCGGCTCCTTCATCTTCGCCGGCCCGTCCGGTGTAGGCAAGACCGAGCTGAGCAAGACGCTCGCGGAGTTCTTGTTCGGCGACGAGGATGCCCTCATCGCTTTGGATATGAGCGAGTACGCCGAGCGTCACACCGCATCGCGGCTCTTCGGCTCACCTCCGGGATACGTGGGCTACGAAGAAGGCGGCCAGCTCACCGAGAAGGTGCGGCGCAAGCCGTTCAGCGTGGTGCTGTTCGACGAGGTGGAGAAGGCCCACCCGGACATCTTCAACTCGCTGCTGCAGGTGCTCGAGGAAGGCCGTCTCACCGATGCGCAAGGTCGCGTGGTCGACTTCAAGAACACCGTGATCATCATGACCACCAATCTCGGCAGCCGTGACGTGTCCAAGGGCTTGATGCTCGGCTTCGCTCCCGATGGCAACGAAGTCAATGCCTATGAGCAGATGAAGACGAAGGTGCAGCAGGAACTCAAGCAGCACTTCCGCCCGGAGTTCTTGAACCGCATCGACGATGTGATCGTCTTCCACCAGCTCACCGAGGCCGAGATCATCGAGATCGTCGACCTGATGATCGCGAGCCTGGAGAAGCGGCTGCAGGACAAGGACATGGCCATCGAACTCACGCCGGCCGCGAAGTCGCTGCTGGCCGAGCGCGGCTACGACCCGACCCTCGGTGCACGCCCGCTACGCCGAACGATTCAACGCGAACTCGAGGACCCGCTGAGTGAGAGGATGCTTTTCGGGGACTTGGTTCCGGGTTCGATCGTGCTGGTGGATGTCGAAGGTGAGGGCGATGATCGAACCTTCTCGTTCACGCCCACGCCCAAGGCGGAGTTGCCGGACGTTCCTCCAATGGAGCCTGCAGGACAAGAGTCCGGGCAGGAATAGCGTCAGTCGGCTCGAAGGGAGTGGGCGGTGACATCCGGTCCGCTCATTCCCGGGATGAGCGAGTTCGACGGCCCACGTCGGCGCGTACCTCGGATCCTGCTGTGGCTGCTGGTCGCGCTTGTCGTTCTCGGAGTCCTCATCGGTGCTGCCGGTTTGGTCGGTGGAGTCGGTCCCCTGCGTTCGCTGGGGTTGGTCACCGAGGATCTGCAGCCGGTCGCGTTCCGGCCCACCGCGAGCGACGAGACGATCCAGGTTGCGGTGTCGTTGCCTCCTCGCGGATTGTGTCCAGATGAGCAGATCCAGGTAGTCGCGTTCGAACGAGGCGCCCGGGTCGAGATCCAAGCTCAGGTGCAACGCTCACGCACATCCGATTGCCCGGTGACGGGAATCGCCGGAGATCGTGCGTGGGTGGATATCGCCTTGGCATCGCCGTTGGGTGAACGAACGGTCATTCGCGTGGGAGATCGACAGCCGTTACCACGCGAATCCGGTTGACGAGTCGGGCAAGGAATGTGACTAGTCGGGCAAGGAATAACGCGAACCACGACGTCTGATCAGGCCATCTGCTTCAAGCGACGCCAGTGCTCGCCGCGCCTGTTCGGGGTCATCGACCACCGTGAGTAAGGATTCGCGATCGACCGTCCCGCGGGCCTCACGAACGACCCGCATCATGCTTCCGCGTACCTGCCGGTCGCTACCTTCGAAGCGTGGTTGACCCTTGCGTGGAATGGGCTGCTCGGGTGCACCCGCTGCCTGCCAGCGGCAACTGCGCTGCAAGGGGCACCGTCCGCACGTTGGTTCCTTGCGCGTGCACACGATTGCGCCGAGTTCCATGCTCGCTGCCGCCCACGAGGACCCGTCCGTCGCTGCATGGGCAAGTGAGGCCGCCATGGCCCGTTCCACTGCAGTCAGGTGCGACGGTGGTTCGGCGATCCCGGCCCACGCGCGGGCGATGACCCGGCGAACGTTCACATCCAGCACCACCGTGGGCTGGCCGAAGGCGAATGCGCAGATCGCAGCCGCGGTGTAGTCGCCCACCCCCGGAAGTGAACGCAGTACTTCCTCGTCGTGGGGAACGGCGTCGGCGAATTCCCCAGCGATCACCGTCGCGGCGGCATGCAGTCGTAGGGCCCTGCGCGGATAACCCAGACGACCCCAGGCGCGCACCGCCGACCCTGAGGGCTCGGCTGCCAGAGCCGAAGGGACGGGCCAGCGATCCATCCATTCCCGCCACACCGGCTCCACCCGGGTGACCGGTGTTTGCTGAAGCATGAACTCCGAGACCATCACGCCCCATGGGGAGGTGTCCCGCCAGGGCAACGGCCGGGCGTTTGCGGCGAACCACGTGCAGACCCGGTCGATCGCCCGTCGATCTGCCCCGGCCCTCGCGGATGAGTGCTTCACGGATGTGTCCTTCGCCACGGCTCGGATCGTTTCATGGCTCATGGCCCGTGACCCGGGGGAGGCCGCAGTACCGTGGAGAGCATGTCGGGGATGCTGCAGCCGGTGGGGCCTGAGCCGCCCCTCGTCTACTGGATGCGTCGCGGCACCATCGTGCTGATCATCGTGACTCTCCTCCTGGGTGGATGGTGGTTCCTGGGTTCTCGCACCGCCGCCGCCCCGGGGGATCTCACGAACGCCACCGAGGAAACTGCTGAGCAGGTAGTCGATGAGAACGGTGAAGTGGTGGCAGCCGACGAAGTTCCATCAGTGCCCTCCGAACCCACCGAATGCGCAGACTCAGCGATCGAAGTCACGGCCACCACCGATTCCTCGACCTACCGGGTTGGCCAGCAGGATCCGGTGCTGACACTGACCATCACGAATGTGGGTGACGTTCCCTGTTATCGGGACATCGGTTCCAAGGCGAACGAACTCAAGATCACCTCCGGTGGTTATCACGTGTGGGCCAGTGATGACTGCGCTACCGACGAGCAGGAGAACGTCACGCTCATGGAGCCGGGCCAACAGGCCGTCTCGAGCATCACCTGGAAGAGCAGGCTGAGCCAGAAGGGCTGCCCCGACGACGGCAAGGGCCGCAAGGCCAAGGCCGGTCGCTACGAAGTGGTCGGACGCAACTTGTCGGTCGAAAGCGAAGGCGTCCCGTTCGCGCTGAGCAATAAGCGCGACTAGAAGTTCGGGCGTGATTCACCCGAGCCGCGGATCTGCTGGAATGCCTCGGCGAGGTTATTCGCCTCGATGATCGAAGCGCCCGTTCCTCTTTTGTCGAGCGAGCCCTTGGTTCCTGCGGGCGCGAGGATCCTGGTGTAACCCAGGCGCGTTGCCTCGGCGATACGTTGGCTGATCATCGGCACGCGGCGGATGTCCCCGGAGAGGGTGACCTCGCCGATGGCTGCGACGTCCAGCGGAATGGATATGTCTTTGCCGGCAGATGCAATGGCGAGGCAGGTTGCAAGGTCAGTACTCGGGTCGGAGAGTTTGATGCCGCCGACGGTCGCGACGAATACGTCCTTGTCCGCGAGTTTGAGTCCAGCTACTCGTTCGGTGATCGCCACGAGCATTGCAACGCGCGAGGAGTCGAGGCCAGACACTCCGCGGCGCGGGTTCGGGTTGGTGGTGGGGGCAACGAGTGCTTGAACCTCGGCGAGCATCGCTCGCCTGCCTTCGATCGTGACGGTCACGCAGGTTCCGGGAACGGGCGCTTGGCGTTCCTCGCGGAACAGCATGCTCGGATCGACCACTTCCTCCATGCCGCGGTCGGTCTGCTCGAAACAGGCCACTTCGTCGGCTGGTCCGTAGCGGTTCTTCACCGCGCGCAGGAGTCGCAGCGAGGTTTGCCGATCACCGTCGAGGGAGAGCGTGGCATCGCAGATGTGTTCCAGGGCCCGCGGCCCGGCAACGGTCGACTCCTTGGTGACCTGACCGACCAGGCAGATCGGGATGCCGCGGTCCTTGGCAACACGGGTGAGTGCTTGCGCGACCTCCATCACCTGCGCCACGCCTCCGGCGCGACCATCGACATCTGCCGAAGCGATGGTCTGGACCGAGTCCACTATCACCAAGGAGATCGCGTTGCCCAGGGCATCGATGTGACCGATCACGTTCGCGAGGTCGGTTTCGTCGGCGATGAACAGTTGCTCGCTGTCCACGCCGATGCGCGATGCGCGAACTGCGATCTGATCGACCGATTCCTCGCCGGAGATGTAGAGCGCGGGCTTCCCGGTCTTCTCGGCGATCGAATTGGACACCGTGAGCAGCAGGGTGCTCTTGCCCGCGCCTGGTTCACCGCTGACCAGGAGTACCTGTCCTGCGACCAGCCCACCGCCCAGGACCCGGTCGAACTCTCCGATGCCGGTGCTGATGCGCGGAACCGGACCTTGAGCCGTGACAGCGGAGATCGGTTTGGCCGGGGTGATGGGTGCGGCACCTTGCGTGGAGGCGCGCCGGCCGGGTGCTGGACCGGCGGGCGCGACTTCGGCGACGGTGCCGAACTCGCCGCACTTCACGCACTTACCGGTCCAGCGCAGCGACGTTGCCCCGCAAGCGGAGCACTCGTAGGACGGCTTGGACTTGGCCATGGCGGTAGCTAGGCGACGGGGTCGGCAGGGTGTGGGGAGAGGGCGATATCCGTGGGGTTCTTGCGCAGCAGTGCATCGCGCTTGGCACACATCTCGGCCAAGACGTCGTAAGCCGGTTGACCGATCAACGCGATGATCTCGTCCTTGGAGGAGATGTAGACCGGCTCGGCGCCGACATGCGCCTCGGTGTTACCGGTGCAGTACCAATCGAGGTCGTGTCCGCCTTCGCCCCAGCCGCGGCGGTCGTACTCACCGAGGACCACCACCAGTCGCTCGGTTCCGTCTTCGTACTTCTGGTCCTCATAGGTGCGCCGGAGCGGAAGTTGCCAGCAGACCTCGGGCTTGGTCTCGATGAAGGAAACACCCTCCTGGTTCGCCAAGTGATGCAGGGCGCAGCCATAACCGCCTGGGAAGTCTTCGGCGTTGTGGAAGATGCAGGCGCCATCGATGACCCGTGTCTTGCTGGCCCCGTCTTCCTTCTCGGTCCAGCCACCCTTCTCACCGAGTTCGTAGTTCTCCCACAACTCCGGGGTGAGTTTCTCTACCCACGCCGAGACGCGCTTCTTGTCCTTCTTCTCCGAGAAGTGCGCACCATGCACGCAGCAGCCGGCGTCGGGTCGATCGGCATCGATGCCCTTACAGCCACGACCGAAGATGCACGTCCAGCGCGATGTGAGCCAGGTCAGGTCCGCACGGATCAGTTGTTCGTTATCAGCCGGATCGACGAACTCGATCCATTGACGGGGAAAATCCAAGGGAACCTCGGGCACTCGGTGAGCCTAGGCGAGGACGGTGACATCGGCGAAGGCACGGGGGTGTGCTGTGGACGTAGGGTGGGCCCGTGCGCATGGGTGTCCTGGACGTGGGCAGCAA
>CAZQRR010000111.1:0-6642 GCA_964595675.1 uncultured Rubrivirga sp.
CATCGCGGCACCGCGTCCCGATGTACTCCGCGCAGATCGTGTAGCCGATGATCTTGGCTCCGCCATCGAACTTGGGGGGATCCCAGGTGAGAGAAATCCTGTTCAGTTCCCCGGTCGCCTTGATGTTGCGCGGTGCTGACAGGTCGCCCGCCCGGCCACCGCGAGGCAGCGCGTACGTCCCCGACACCGCATCAGCGCCGTAGGTGAACCTGACCGTGACGACCTTCTTGTTCGCCGACGCCGGGAACCTCTTCGACCAGCTGAATCTGGCCTCGGCATTGACCTTCACGCCGTTGGCCACGGTGGTCCACTCCGCTGCCGACCCGATCTTGTATTGCACGTTGAGCGCCTGTCCTGCCAGACCAGGTGCTGCGCCATTGGCATCAACCTTGGTGCCACGGAGACCGAAGAAGACATCGTCGCGCGACGCCGTGATGTCCTTGAGGTCGTAAGGCGACACGGGAGAACTGGGCGCGGATTCTGTCCGGCCTACCTGATTGGCGGCGGACACGACGAAGGTGTACTGGGTGTTCGTCGCAGGCAACGCCGCCGTGCACTGCAAGGTCGCCGCGTTCGTATTGCAGAAGGTGCTGTAGTTGGTGTCCGTGGTCGCCTTGTAGCGGACGTTGTAGGCCCGGATGGGATCGCCTCCGTCCGACGTCGGCGCGTTCCACGATACGGTCACCGAGTTCAGACCCGGAGTGGCTACGACGTTGGTCGCAGGCGACGGCGGCTCGGATGCCCAGATCGCGTACAGGAGGTTGGCCGTAAGGAAGTAGACCGGTCCACCAGGCGCGACGTTGGTTGAGCCGAGCGCGGCAGTCGGACTGGTCGAGAAAAACGCCAGTCTCCTGCTTCCGTTGGTGCATTTGTCCGCCGTGGGAGCAGTGCCCCAGGTGCCTTGAACACCGGTGACAGATCCAGGCGTGCAGGTGCCACCGTTCCCGTTGAATTCAAGCGTCACTTGAGGCGGCTGGATGGATGTGTAACCCACCGGACAGTTGCCAAGGCAGACGGAGTCTAGGGGAAACTGCTGGCTCAATCCAGCAGTAAATACCACCTCGTATTGCCCGCTCACCGGCAAGCCGAAACTACTGGGCGGGAAAGTGATTTTGACCCGGCTAGTGGCATCAAGGCCCGTTGCGTCTGAATAAACGAACCGAAACTTGGTTCCGCTGACCCATGCACATGGCGGCAGAGTTGGATTCGCGGTATTACTGCCAGGGGAGCCATTCGGAGTAGCCGTAGCAGAGCCGCTGCTTACCAGAGTGAACGTCGGGCAGGTAGTACCGGAGTTCGAGCCCGTCATGTTGACGAAATCAAGCCAGTAGACGTAGTAGTTGCCGTTCACCATCGTTGGAAAGCCATTGATGGTGACTTCCATCGAGACCGAAGGGTCTGTGAAAGCGTTAGGAGTGACAGTGATCGTTTCAATCGCCGAAGCGGGTGCGGCGCCGAAGGTGAGACCACCGAGGACGACTGCGGAGGCTGCGACAGCAGAAATGGCACGACGGAACATGGGTTCTCCTTCGTAAGGGATAGCGATCGGACGCTATGCGAAGGGAGGCATTTCGTCAACATCGTTCACAAAAGAGGGGGGCGGCGTGTCGCAGGATTGGTAGCGTGCCCGGATGCCCCCCGGCCGGAAACCGACACGCTCGCAGGATGAGTTCGTGGCCGCGGCCATCGAGTACGCCGATGAGCACGGCATTGAGGCGCTGACCCTGCGGGAATTGGGCCGGGTTATGGGGGCGTCGGCCACGGCCGTCTACCGGTACTTCCCCGACAAGGACGCGCTGTATTCAGCGATGCGTGACTCACTTCTCAGCGAGGTTGTGGGTCAGGTGGATCTCGAGGGTGAGCCTCGGGGTGTGATCACCGAACTCGCGGTGGCTTTTCGCGGGGTGGCGCGTCAGCATCCCTGCCTGAGTCAACTCATGGTCATCGCGAAGTTGCAGGGGCCGACTAGCGACTCGATTCCCAGTCTGATCGGTGACGCCATGCGACGCCTCGGCGTGAGGGACCGGCACTTGCCCCTCAAATACCGGCAGTTCGAGTCCTTCGTCGTCGGGACGACGCTGTTCGATTTCTCCGCAGCACCGGACCACTTGTCTAGTCGGCGCGAACGCCTTCAGCTGGCGACAGATGTCGGCTTCGACCGCGCCTTCCCGGACGATGCCAGCGTGGACGCGGTGAACGAAGCCGCATTCATGGCCACCTTGGGCCTGATCATGGACAACCTGACCGCACGGGCTGACGGAAGCGAGTAGAACTACCCCCGAGGTCGCGCCACGTTCCCGCCGGAAGCCGAGCGACCAGGAAGGGCGGTGGCGTTGCCTGCGTTCCCGCTCGCCGCCAAGGTGACCCTCGGGGTTCTGGGGGGCTGGCTCGCCATCATGGCCCCTGCTGTTGTGACCGTTGCGCTGCGCCTGAGCACCTTCGATCCCTCGGGGATGCCATCGTTCTACGCACTCATGCTGGCCGCTGGATGGCTGACCTTGTTGGTTTCCCTCATCACTTTGGGGCAGGTGAGCGACTTGCTGCTGCGGCGGTCGGGTTCGCGCGTGCTGCTGGCTCGCGTAGGGGTGCCGCTCATCGGCGTTGGCGGTCTCCTCCTTGCCATCGCGCCTACTCCTGGTTGGCTCCTGGCCGCGTGGATCGTCGCCCAAGTCCCCTCCGCCGCGGTCATCACCACTGCCCTGGCCGAGGGCGGGGATCTGACACCGGCACGACGCCGCGGACTCACCTCGGGGCTGGTCGGCGCTGCATCGATCATTGCCCTGCTTCTAGGCAGCACCCTGGTCAGACTGCTCGGCGACTTCACCGGTTTGGCGTTCTTGGTCCCGGCGCTCCTTGGTGCTGTTGCCGCCGCGCCGTTGCTCTTCGAGCCATCGCCGCAGGCGTCGTCGTCGAAGGTGCAGTCGTCGTCGAAGGTCGAGTCTTCCGCGGCGGTGCCTGCTGAGCAGTCGGCTTCGGGAAGTGCGTCGATCGGGCGGGCATTTGTGATCGCGTGGCCGATCTTCGTCGCAGCGTCCTTCCTGTTGTCATGGGCGACGTCCACCACCAATGGATTCGTCGTCACCTTCATCCAATATGTGGCGCGGGCTTTGGGCGACAGCATCGCTAGCACCACAACGGGGGCGGTGATCCTTGCGACCGGCGTGGCCATCATCGCCAGTTTGGTAGCTGGGCCGCTGTTCGGTACGAATGGACGTGGAGCGTTCGCGTGGACTGCGGGCGCCGTTTTGTCTTGCGCGAGTTTGGTGCTCATGCTCGCTTCGCCGACCGGCGCATTGTTCTTCACTGCGGCCGCAGTCTTCGGACTGGGATTCGGAATCGCGAACGGCGTCGAGCTCTCGATCGTCCTAGCGTTGCGTCCCGTGCACGAACACCTCGGGCGCGACCTGGGCCTATTCACCGCCGCAACCACGGCCCCCTACGTATTGGTGCCAGTAGTTGCGACAGTGGCTCTCGCCGACGATCCGCGCAGTGGAGTTCTTTTGCTGTTCGGGCTCGCGGCGGTCCTCGCTGCAGTGGGTGCCGTCTTGACCGCGATGATCAATCAGGCCGTGCGTCGATCCTCGCTCGGCCCAGTCACGTCGTTCACCGGAAATTCATTCAATATTGATTGAACTATCTTGAAACCGGGTGCAGGCTGACCCCGTGACCGCCAACTGGACTGCCAAAGCGCGGGTGCACGGCGTACTGGCCGATCCCCGACGGCTGTCGGTGCTGCACCAGGTAGCCCTTGGGGACAAGTCCCCTCGACAACTGTCAGATTCCCTCGAGATACCGATGCCGCTGCTGTCCCACCACCTGAAGGTGCTCGCGGATTGCGGATTGATCGTGCGGACGCCCTCCGAACATGACGGGCGTCAGCACTTCATCACCTTGCATGATTCCGCATTCGGCTACCTCGATCGACAGTGGCTGCGTGAGCACATCGCTACGCCATCAGGTCGTGTGGTGTTCGCGTGCACACACAACTCAGCTCGGTCCGTTCTCGCCGCCGCTTTGTGGTCGGACCGTTACCATCTCCCGACCGCAGCTGGAGGCACCGCGCCCGGATCGCGAATCCATCCCACGACGCTCCGCACCGCGCGCAGCCGCAAGCTCCGACTCCTCCAAGACTCCCCTATCGCTCTGCACGACATTCTGGAGGAGTCCGACCTACTCATCACCGTGTGTGATGCGGCGAATGCACAGGTGAAGTCGCATCCGAACAGGCTTCACTGGTCGATTCCGGATCCGGCCCGCGATTCCACCGCACGATCATTCGACGACGCCTTCGGACTCATTTCCCAACGCATCGACCGACTCGGCCTTGCGTTGTCAACTGCTATTGAGGAGAAGCAATGAGTGAACTCGACGCGCAGGAACCGGACCTGGGCCTGGAACAGAAGATGGCGTTGCGTAATGCAGCAACGCGATTGCAGAAGCAGTTCGATGGTGTCTTCAACGCAGAGACGATTGAACGATTCCTGTACTCCTCGTACAACGAGTTCGCTTCGCGATCGACAGTGCTCACCTGGCTGCCATTACTCGCGGAGAAATTCGCCCGGCAACGGCTTCAAGCACTGGCCAAGGTGGAGGGCAAGAGTGATGACTCCCGGCCTACGGTCCTTTTCCTTTGCGTCCATAACGCTGGCCGTAGCCAGATGGCGATGGGTTGGTTCAAGGCGTTGGCCGGAGATCGCGCCGTTGCGTGGTCGGGTGGTTCGGAGCCCGGCAGCCAGGTGAACCCCGCAGCCATCGCAGCGATGGCGGAAGTGGGGATCGATATCACCGAGGAGTACCCCAAGCCGTGGACCGACGAGATCGTGCGTGCGGCCGATGCCGTCATCACGATGGGCTGCGGGGATGCCTGCCCGATCTTCCCCGGGAAGCGCTATGAGGACTGGGTACTCGACGATCCGCAAGGTCTCGACGTTGCGTCGGTTCGACCGATTCGCGACGAAATCAAGGTCCGAGTCGCCGAGCTCCTGGATTCACTCGGTATCCCAGTGGAATCGGCTACTGCTCGCGCCTAACGTAGGCGCGCTCCGCAGTCGCTAGCCGCTCGATCGATCGCACCTTGACGAGCAGCCGCGAGTTCGTCGGCACTCAACGTGCGATCGGGTGCACGGAAGCGCAGCGCGAAGGCCAGTGACTTGTGACCATCGGGAACCTGGTCACCGGTGTACAGGTCGAACAGGTAGATGTCTTCGAGCAACTCCCCTGCGCCTTCGCTCACGGCCTGCTCGAGCCTGCTTGCGGTGACATCCATCGGCACCACCAGGGCGATGTCCTCCTTGGCCACCGGATGGGTGGACAGGTTGGGTGCAGTCCTGACTTCGGGGCCGGCATCGATCATGGCCGTGACGTCGAGTTCCATCGCACAGGCGCGGGCCGGTAGGCCGAGAACCTCGAGGGTTCCCGGGTGCAGTTCGCCCGCGAATCCGATGGTGTGTCCGTCGAGGACGAACTGCGCGCAGCGTCCGGGGTGGAAGGACGGATCGGCGCCCTGCTCGGTCGTTGCTTCGACGCCCAGGGCGTCGAACACATCCTGCGCTGCAGCGATGGCGTCAGCCCAGGTGAAGGGCTGCGCGCCGTGCTGCCATCCCTTGGACTCGCGGTTGCCGGTCCACACCGCAGCTAAGTGCATGGGTTGATTGGGCAGCAGATCCTGCAATTGCTGCCACTGCTGTTCCGTGGGGCGAGCATCGACGCCTGGGCGCGGAGGATCTTGCGTTCCTGCGGAGCCGAGGAAGACCGAGCCGAGTTCGAAGATCGCCAGGTCGTCGTGGCCGCGACCGATGTTGCGCTGCGCCGCGGCGAGCAACGTGGGCAGGATCGCACCGCGCAGATGCGGCTGCTCATCGGACAGCGGGTTGGCTAGCTTCGGTGACGTGCGGCGCGGATCGTCTGTTGGCCAGCGCAGTGCGTCTGCTTCCGTCTGCGAGGTGAACGGGTAGCTCAGCACCTCCACCATGCCGCGTGCAGCGAGGGTGGTGCCGATGCGACGGCGCAGACGCTGCGCGTGGGTGAGGCCGTGGCCAGCGGGCGCGGTGGGCAAGGTGGAGGGCAGGTTGGCGTAGCCGACCAGGCGCACCACTTCCTCGACCAGATCGGCCGGGTCGGTGAGGTCGGGGCGCCAAGTCGGCGGTGTCACGACGAAGTCGTCGCTGTCGCCATCGGTGTGGACCTCGCAGCCGATCGCCTCGAGTTTCGCCTTGGTGATGTCCTCGGCGATGTCCATGCCGGCCACCTGCGCAGGGAGGTCCTGCGCGAGGCGGATGGTGCGGTCGGGCATGGGCGCCTCGACAGCGGTCATCCCCTGGTAGGTGCCACCGGCGAGTTCGACGAGCAGTTCCGCACCGCGCGCCGAGGCGATGGGCGCAAGCGCCCGGTCGATGCCGCGTTCGAAGCGTCGACTCGCTTCACTGCTGAGCTTGTGGCGGCGGCCCATCCGGGCGACCACCTCGGGGGCGAAGAAAGCGGCTTCGAGCGCGATGTTGGTGGTGGCGTCGCTGATCTCGGTGTCCGCGCCACCCATGGTGCCGGCCAGGCCGATCGGTCCGCGATCGTCGCGGATGGTGAGATCGCTGGCGTCGAGATCGCGGGTGATGTGATCGATGGTCTCGAGCTTCTCCCCCGGTTTGG
>CAZQRR010000112.1:0-1887 GCA_964595675.1 uncultured Rubrivirga sp.
GCCGACGCGCTGCGCGAGGTGTACGCCGCCAGTCACCCGCGCGCGCAGTAGGCTCGCCGGGATAGTCGAAGGGACCTCGATGAGCGACGAGCAGGACCCGGCCACGAAGAATCGGGGCCCCGAGCCACCGGCCCCAGCGCCGGTGACCAAGCACGGACCTGCCCGCGTCATTTCGATGGTCAACCAGAAGGGCGGGGTGGGTAAGACCACCTCCACGGTGAGCCTCGGGGCGGCACTGGCCGGGTACGGCCGACGGGTGCTCTTGGTCGATTTCGACCCGCAGGGCGCGCTGTCGGTGGCCCTCGGCTACAACCCCAACGAGATGGACCTAACGGTCTACAACCTGCTCACCGATCCCCAGTGCCATCTGGGGGATGTCCTGGTCACTACCGACGTTCTCGGCATGGACCTCGTGCCGAGCAACATCGATCTCTCGGCGGCGGAGATCCAACTGGTCTCGGAGGTGGGCCGTGAGTACGCACTCCAGCGTGCGCTCGAGCCGGTGATGGGCGACTACGACATCGTGCTCATCGACTGCCAACCCTCGTTGGGTTTGCTCACCGTCAATGCTCTGACCGCCAGCACCGATGTGATCATCCCGATGGAAACCGAGTACTTCGCCCTTCGAGGTGTGGCGCTGCTCAAGGACACGATCGACAAGGTGATGGGTCGGTTGAATCCGAACCTGCGCATCCTGGGTGTACTCGCCACGATGTACGACCCTCGCACCCTGCACAGCCGCGAAGTCCTCGAGACCGTGCAGAAGGCATTCGGAGATCAAGTCTTCACCACGGTCATCAATCGAACAATCAAGTTCCCCGATGCTGCAGTGGCCGGTGAGCCGATTACCACCTTCGCTTCCAGCAGTGCAGGCGCCGAGGCCTACCGCCGACTGGCCCGGGAAGTCCTGGCTCGGTGACGATTTCCACACACACTGAGAACCAGGCTCCAACGGACCCAGTCGACTCTGAGCCGGCGTCCCCGTCCGAAGGTTTCTCGGTCAAGGTAGGCGACTTCGAGGGCCCCTTCGACCTGCTGCTGTCACTGATCTCCAAGCACAAGCTCGAAGTCACCGACCTGGCCTTGCACCAGGTGACCGATGAGTTCATCGCATACATCAAGGGGCAAGGCTCCACCTGGGATCTCGACGAAGCCAGCGGCTTCCTGGTCGTGGCCGCGACACTGCTCGACCTGAAGGCCGCGCGACTGCTGCCCAGCGGAGAAGTCGAAGACGAGGAAGACCTGGCACTTCTGGAAGCGCGTGACCTGCTATTCGCGCGGTTGCTGCAGTACCGCGCTTACAAGGAAGTCGCGGCACTCATCGCGCAGCAGATGGAGACGGCAAGTAAGCGGTTGCCGCGCACGGTCTCACTCGAGCCGCAATTCGCCGCACTGCTGCCCGAAGTGCTCATCGGCATCGGCCTGGACCAGTTCGCTGCGTTGGCAGCGGCCGCAACGGCGCCAAAGGCTGAACAGCAGGTGGGTCTGGGACACCTGCATGTCCCGAAGGTCAGCGTTCGTGAGCAAGCGGCAGTGATCGTCCAGCACCTGCGACGCACCCGGACCTCCACCTTCCGAGCCCTCGTCGCCGACGCCGACTCCACGCTGGTGGTGGTCGGGCGGTTCCTTGCGCTGCTGGAGTTGTATCGCGAGCACGTGGTGCTCTTCGAGCAGGTCGTTCCCCTCGGAGACTTGACCATCCGCTGGGTCGGTACCGACGAAGGCGACATCGAGGTCACCGACGAGTTCGACGTAGAGCGTGAAGTGGATCAGCAAGCGCAAGCGGGCGTTGATTCCCAAGAAGAAGACGATTCGGGTGAAGTTGAAGGCGATTCGAGTGAAGCAGTTGAAAGCGAGATGCCGTGAGCGAGGACATGACGAACGACG
>CAZQRR010000112.1:1987-6515 GCA_964595675.1 uncultured Rubrivirga sp.
AACAGACGACGTGATGGACGACGTGATGGTCGAGGAGCCTGCTCCTGAGGACGATTCACTAGGAGCACCCGATCTGCGATCGGCGCTCGAGGCATTATTGCTGTTGGCCGATGAGCCGATGTCGGTCATGACCTTGGCTCAGGCGACTCGCCGGCCGGTCGAAGCAGTCGAGCCGGTGGTGCACGAGTTGTCCGCGGAATACACCGAGCAGGGGCGTGGATTCGATCTTCGGGAGGTAGCCGGTGGTTGGCGCTTCTACACGCGGGCTGAATGCAGCCCGCTGATCGAACGCTGGGTTCTCGACGGTCAACAGGCCCGGCTCACCCAGGCGTCGCTGGAGACCCTGGCGGTCATCGCGTACCAGCAGCCGGTTTCCCGGGGTCGCGTCAGTGCGGTACGCGGGGTGAACGTGGACGGTGTGATCAAGACGCTGCTCACTCGCGGTTTGATCGAGGAAGCCGGTCATGACGGGGAGTCCGGTTCCATCCTGTACCGCACCACCTCCTACTTCCTAGAACGGCTGGGTGCGTCGTCGTTGGAGGAGTTGCCTCCGCTGGCCGAGCACCTACCGGACCTCGCTGATTTGGAAGAGGTGCTGGACTCCGTCGGTGGATGAGGCTCGCGAAGATGAGAACGCCATTCGCCTGCAGAAGGTGCTGGCGAAGGCCGGCATAGCCAGTAGGCGCGCCGCCGAGCAGTTGATCCTCGAAGGCCGGGTCAGTGTGGACGGTGAGGTCGTCACTGAACTAGGCAAGCGCGTGGATCCAGCCACGGCGGTGATCCACGTCGACGGTGAGCGAGTGCCGACGGCGCCGGGCGTTGTCGTTTTGATGATGAACAAGCCTCGGGGTGTGATCACGTCCATGTCCGACGAGCGAGGACGTGAATGCGTGGGCGATCTGGTCGGGCAGTGGCCCAAGGGCATCTTCCACGTGGGTCGTCTCGATGCCGACACCGAAGGTCTGCTTCTGCTCACCAACGACGGGGAACTGGCGAACCGACTCGGACATCCGTCGCACGAGGTGGCCAAGACCTACCGCGCCACCGTGCGAGGGCCGATCAGCAAGCAAGCGCTGCGCGACCTTCGCGAAGGCATCGAACTCGACGACGGCCCGATCGCCTGCGACAGCGCGCGGGTGATCCAGCGACTCACAGACCGCAGCCTCGTGGAAGTGGTGCTCCATTCAGGGCGCAATCGGATCGTGCGCCGCATGCTCGACGCGGTCGGCTACCCGGTGGTCGACCTGGTTCGCACACGGATCGGACCGCTCCACCTGGGAAGGATGCGTCCGGGGGAGGTGCGCGAGTTGGAAGGCGCGGACCTGCGTGCCCTCTACACGGCGGTGAACCTGTGAGCCCCATCGCTACGCTCTGGTCCCTCGAGGAGGGTCGATCATGAGCGGGATGCGGGGCATACGCGGGGCCACGTGCTTGCAGCGAGACGATGCAGCGGAGATGTCCGAGGCCGTCGCGGAACTGCTCGACGCGATGCTGAGCCGCAATTCAGTGGACAGTTCCAACGTGGTCAGCGTCATCCTCACGTGCACGCCCGATCTGACCAGCGCATTTCCCGCAGCAGGCGCCCGCGCTTTCGGCTTGGTCGACACACCCTTGATGTGCGCCCAGGAGATGGCCGTCGATGGCGCTTTGGAGCGGGTGGTGCGGATCCTTGCTCATGTGGAGAGTGACATTCCTCGGGCCAAGATCCAGCACGTGTACCTGCGCGGTGCGGAGGTACTGCGCCAGGACCTGATCCCGTGAACGCAGCTCAACCATCGGCCATCGAACCATCCGCGATTGAAGGCCCGGTGCTGATCGTCGGCACCGGCCTGATCGGGACGTCGATCGCGTTGTCCCTTCGTCGAGCTGGCGTCGAGGTCATCTTGGAAGACACGAACGCCAGTGCCTTGCAGGAGGCCGTGTACCGAGGTGCCGGGAGCGTGCTTGCCGACCACGAACCCACGTTGGTGGTCGTAGCGGTCCCGCCGGATGCGGCTGCTCGATCGCTGGCTCAAGCAAGCCAGCGGTTCCCCGGAGCCACCATCACCGACACCACCTCGGTCAAGGGGCATGTCCTCGACCAAGCCGTGTTGTCCGGTGCCGATCCACATCGACTGGTGGGTGGCCATCCCATGGCCGGTCGTGAGTTATCCGGCCCGGCGGCGGCGCGCGCGGACCTACTCGACGATCGCCTGTGGATCATCACCCCGAGTGGACACGAAGGCGAAGAGCACGTAGCCCGCGTGCGTCGACTCATCGACACCTGCGGTGCCACTGCCGTGGAGATGGATGCGGCGCAGCACGATGCAGCCGTGGCCCTGGTGTCGCATACGCCCCAAGTCGTGGCGTCTACGTTGGCGTCGGTCCTGGTGGATGCACCTGCCGAACACATCGGCATCGCCGGTCAAGGTTTGGTGGACACCACCCGGATAGCGGCATCCAACGTCGAATTGTGGGTGCAGATCCTGCGGGCGAACGCCGGGCCGGTGGCCGGAGTGCTGCGTGAAGTGGTGGATCGACTGGAGGGCGCAGCCGCAGCGTTGGAGGCTGCGCCGAGTGAGAACTTCGAGGTGGTCGCGGACATCTTGAGTGAAGGCCGAGCCGGTCAAGCACGATTGCCCGGTAAGCACGGCCTCGTTGCGACCAGGTACGCGGTAGTGCCGGTGATGGTGGCGGACAAGCCCGGAGAACTCGCACGATTGTTCGTGGCCGCGGGGGAACTGGACGTCAACCTCGAGGACGTGCGCATCGAGCACATCCTGGGTAGGCCCAGCGGGCTGGTGGACCTGTATGTGCGCACTGACGTTCAGCAGGAGCTCGTCACGGGTCTGGAGGAAGCCGGTTTCGACGTTCGCGCGTGACGGATTGGGCCGGGCGGAACCGACCGGACAGATCGAATCTCCACTTGACCCGTACGCTTGCCGCTCGTGGGCCCGGCTTTGGTGATCGCTATCGATGGCCCGGCCGGGTCGGGGAAGTCCAGCGTGAGCAAGGCGGTCGCCAGTCGGTTGGGACTGCAGTACCTCGATACCGGTGCCATGTACCGGGCGGTCACCTGGGCGGTCTTGGATGCGGGCATCGACCCGGAAGACTCCTCGGCTGTTGCGGCGGCGATCGATGATGCGGTGATTCCCGAGATCATCAGCGGCACCGACCCCGGCAACCCGACGATCGTTGTGGGTGAGGTGGACGTGGCCGGACCGATCCGGGGATCCCAGGTCACCGGTGCAGTCAGTGCCGTCAGTGCCGTGCCAGCGGTGCGAAGCAAGCTGGTGGAGCGCCAGCGTGGATATGTGCACGAAAGTGTCAAGGCAAGCAACGGAATCGTGGTCGAGGGTCGGGATATCGGTTCGGTTGTCCTGCCCGATGCCGACCTGAAGATCTTCCTGACCGCCGATCCCAGTGTGCGCGCCCAGCGACGTGCGGCCGAAGCATCAGGTGGATCGGGCACCTCGGTGACGGCAACCGAAGCAGCCCTGATCACCCGGGACGCAAAGGACTCCACCCGAGCGGTCTCACCCTTGAAGCGTGCCGACGGGGCGGTCGAGCTCGACACCACCCACCTGACATTCGAGGAAGTGGTCGAGGCCGTTGTCGGGCTTGCCCACGGGCTCGGCGACCAGCAGACAGCCACGACGTGATCTCCTCGCGAGCAGCCCACGCACGGAACCTGGTGGGACCCCTCATCCGGTCCGCCTATCGAATCGAGGCTGCGCATACGGATCGAGTGCCCAAGCGCGGTGGCGTGGTCATCGTGTGCGATTGGAACAACATCGCCGCCCCTACCGTTGTGAAGGCTGCGCTGCCTCGTCCGGTGCATGTGTGGGCCGCTGGTCCGGCGGCGTTGCCCGGGCCATTGCTATCGGTGACCGGCGATCTAGCCATGCCCGAAGGCACGCCGGGTGTGGCGACCGTGAGTCGCGTGCTCGAACTGCTCACCCAAGGTGAAGCGGTGGTGGCGATCGGTGCCGTGGACATCGGGTTCGTCATTTCGAAGAGCGCTGCCCCGGTCATGGCAGCACGCATCACCGCGCCAGCGACGAAACGTCCGACCGACCCGCCTGCTCGCAAGTCGGCGATCGATGTGACCATGGGACACCTGCACCAACTTCCCGAGCGGCTCACCTCACCTCACCCGACGCGCTCGATGGCGCGCGCGGCAGGGGAGTGGACTCGGCAGGTACTGGTCGATGAGCTGGGTGAGGATTCGTTGGGTGAGTATCCGTCGAATGAGTTTGCGCTGAATGAACACGAGATGGGTGAGTGATGAGCGAGGAGTTCCCCACCGGGGATGAAGTCGAGATTTGGGATGCCGGCGACTCCGATAGTGACATCGACATCGACCTCGCCGACGACGGCAACCGCGACGCTTTGACGAAGCTTGCCGAGGCCGCTGCGCGGGCGGAGTTCGGTGACCTCGAAGCCGAACTCTCGGCCATGGAACGAGCAGCCGGCACCGCGCAACTACCCGTACTGGCGATCATCGGTCGACCGAACGTGGGGAAGTCGACCCTGGTGAATCGCATCC
>CAZQRR010000113.1:0-6405 GCA_964595675.1 uncultured Rubrivirga sp.
ACACCCCCGGCATGGTGACCTCCAACGGGCCTTGCACCACGAACTCCTCTTCGGTGGTGGCGATCAGACCTTCGATATCCACCGAGCCCAGGCGGGTACCCACCTGCCACATCGCCACGGTGCCCACCCCGCTGGCGAGCAGTCCGGCCACCAGCACGCCCACGAGATGCTGTCGGCGCATTGCGGCCAAAGCGATCGTCAACACCACTCCGGCCACCATCGCCAAAGCGGCGAAGGAGACATCCGCAGCCAGGTACTCCTCCGGCTGGAATCCCTGTGGTCGAACTCCATCAGGGCGCACCACTACGGAGGCGCGCGGTGCAAGTCGCCACCACACGACGCCGAGTGCAAGTCCACTCAGGGCGCCGACGATCAATCCGGCCACGAGGACCGACCGTTCCGGGCGCTCCGGGCGCTCCGAACGCCGAGCACGTTTGCGGTGCGACGATGCCGGAGCTGCATCCGGATTCTCGACAGAGGTCACATCCGAACGGTACGACACGTGATTCGCGTCGCTACGAAAGGCAGTTGGCTCCCAGCAGCGCCTTGAGGTCTGCGTACAAGGACGCCGACGGAGTCACCCGCATTGCATCATCCAGTCGCAGCACCGTGGTCTGCGCTCCTCCCGTCAAATGCAGATGCACCTCGGTGGTTCCCGGATGCTGCCGAAGAACCTCCTTCAGTCGTTCGATCAGCGGTGGCACGCAACGCGCTGCAGCCAATGACAGACGTATCGGACCACTCGACACTCCTGAAACATCGGGTGTTTCGACATCCATCGCGATGACCCGTAAACCTTCATCATCGCTCTTCTCGACGCGTGCTCGCACAGCAACGATCGTGTCTTCGATCAATTTCGTGGAAACCGAGTTGTACGCCTGGGGGAAAACCATCACCTCGACGGATCCGTCGAGGTCCTCCAAGGATGCGATGGCCCACGCTGAGCCCTTCTTGGTGGTCTTGCGCTGCACGCCCGTCAGCAGTCCCGCCAGCGTGACCACCGCAGATTCGAGTGTCTCGTCCGCGAGCAGCGACGCGATGGAGCGATCAGCCAATTGCGCGAGTGCGTGCTCGAGTCCGTTGAGTGGATGGTCGGACACGTATAGCCCGAGCATCTCGCGCTCGTGGGCCAAGAGCACGGACTTCTCCCACTCACCCACCGGAATCGACGTGCGTTCGGCCAGTCCGGATGTGCCGTCGTGGTCGCCGGCACCTAGACCACCGAACAGGTCGAACTGCCCGGCCGCCTCCGCCCGCTTGATATCCACTGCGGCGTCGATGACGATCTCGTGGACAGCGACCAGGCCTTTGCGTGTATGCCCCAGGGAGTCGAAGGCACCAGCCTTGACCAAGGATTCGACGACCCGGCGGTTGCAGACACTCACGTCCACCTTGGCGATGAAGTCATGGAAATCGGTGAAACGACCTTTCGCACGCCGGGTCGCAATGATGGAGTCCACCACACCTTCACCCACGTTTCGGATGGCAAGAAGTCCGAAACGGATATCGCTCCCCCGGGCTGTGTACGCACCGTCGGATTCGTTGACATCCGGCGGCAGAACCTTGATACCCATCCGGCGGCATTCGCCGAGGTAGATCGCACTCTTGTCTTTGTCGTCTTGGACGCTGGTGAGCAACGCCGCCATGTACTCGGCAGGGAAGTTCGCCTTCAGGTAGGCGGTCCAGTACGAGACGAGCCCGTAACCCGCCGTGTGCGCCTTATTGAAGGCGTAGTCGGAGAAGGGAACCAAGATCTCCCACAACGTCTCGATGGCTGCATCGGAGTACCCCTTGTCCCGCATGCCGTCGCGGAACGGAATGAACTCCTTCTCCAAGATCTCCTTCTTCTTCTTGCCCATGGCCCGTCGGAGCAGATCGGCCTTACCCAACGAATAGCCGGCCAACTCCTGGGCGATCGCCATGACCTGCTCCTGGTAGACGATCAGGCCATACGTATCCCCGAGGATGTCCTCGAGCGGCTCGGCCAGTTCCGGATGGATCGGAACGACGGGCTTGCGCCCGTTCTTTCGATCGGCGTAATCGTTGTGGGCGTTCGCGCCCATCGGCCCGGGACGGTAGAGCGCCAGAACCGCGGAAATGTCCTCGAAGTTGTCCGGCTGCATGGATCGCAGCAGTGAGCGCATGGGTCCACCGTCGAGTTGGAAGACCCCCAGGGTGTCCCCCCTGGACAGCAGCTCATAGGTGGCCCGGTCATCGAGCCCGATCTCCTCCAGCACGATGGTCGTGCCGGCGTTCTTCTCGATGTTCTCCAGACAGTCGTCGAGAACCGTCAAGTTCCTCAGGCCGAGGAAGTCCATCTTCAGCAACCCGAGGGCTTCGCATGCGCCCATGTCGAATTGCGTGATGATCGCCCCGTCTTGTTCACGACGCCACAGAGGAATCACGTCGAGAAGGGGATCGCGGGACAAGATCACACCCGCTGCGTGGACACCGGGTTGGCGCTTCAATCCTTCGAGGCCCTTGGCGGTGTCGATGACCTGGCGGGCTTCCTCGTCCGTCTCATACAGACTCCGAAAGTCCGCTGCCTCGGCGTAACGAGAGTCGCCGGGATCGAAGGCGCCGGCCAAGGAGATGTCCTTGCCCATCACGGCCGGTGGCATCGCCTTGGTGATGCGATCCCCCAGGGCGTAGGGGTACCCCAGGACACGAGCACTGTCCTTGATGGCCGCCTTCGCCTTGATGGAGCCGTAGGTCACGATCTGCGCGACGCGTTCCTCGCCGTACTTCTCGGTTGCGTATCGGATCATGTCCGCGCGACGGCGCTCATCGAAGTCGATGTCGATGTCGGGCATGGAGATTCGCTCGGGATTCAAGAAGCGCTCGAAGAGCAGGCCGTGCTTGATCGGATCGAGCTCGGTTATACCGAGCGCGTAGGCGATCATCGCGCCGGCCGCGGATCCACGTCCCGGCCCGACTCGGATCCCGTTCTCCTTGGCATACCTGACCAAGTCGGCAACCACGAGGAAGTACCCCGGGAAGCCCATCTGCGAGATGACTCCGAGTTCGTACTCGGCTTGCTCACGCACCTCCCGAGGGACGTTGCCATCGAATCGATGGCTCAAGCCACGTTCCACCTCGGCCCGCAGCCAGGAATCCTCGGTTTCCCCCGGTGGGACCGGGAAGCGGGGCATCAGATTGGCGCCTTCGTCGAAACTGACTTCGCACCTCTCGGCGATCAGCAACGTGTTGTCCGACGCTTCGGGGAGTTCGGCCCAGGTGTGCCGCATCTCCTGGGCCGTCTTGACGTAGAAGTCCCGGGCATCGAATCGGAAACGCTTCGGGTCATCCATCGTGGTTCGCGTGCCCACGCAAAGGAGCACCTCATGGGTGTCGGCAT
This sequence comes from uncultured Rubrivirga sp., assembly GCA_964595675.1. Taxonomy (GTDB): domain Bacteria; phylum Actinomycetota; class Actinomycetes; order S36-B12; family S36-B12; genus S36-B12. The sequence goes on from CAZQRR010000113.1 coordinate 3,359, forward strand.
CACTGGCGTGCACGTAATGCAGGTCGTTGGTGGCGACCAGCGGCAGATCCAGGTCGCGGGCGATCGTTATGAGGTCCTCACGGAAGCGACGTTCGATCGCCAATCCGTGATCCATGAGCTCGGCGAAGTAGTTGCCAGGCCCCAGGATGTCGCGGAAGTCCGCGGCGGCAGCCCGCGCCTTCTCGAACTCCCCCGCCTGCAGCCAACGGTTGACCTCGCCGCTGGGACATCCGGTGGTGCCGATCAGTCCGGTGGTATACCGCTCCAGAAGTTCACGGTCGAAACGCGGCTTGTGGTAGTAACCCTCGAGGCTCGCCAGGGAAGACAGCCGGAACAGGTTGTGCATGCCTTCGGTGGTCTCGGCCCACAAGGTCATGTGCGTGTAACTGTGTTTGCCGCGTCCAGCCCCCGGATCCTCCGGTGTTCCCTCGTCGAATCCTCCCCCGAAATCGAATGGTCGACGTTCGCTGCGCCCTTGCGGGGCGTAGTAGCCCTCCAGGCCGATGATGGGTTTGATGCCAGCAGCACGCGCTTTGGAATAGAAGTCGTAGGCGCCGTAGAGATTGCCGTGATCGGTCATGGCGATGGCGGGCATCCCCAGACGAACTGCCTCGCCGATGAGATCGTCCAATCGAGCAGCACCGTCGAGCATCGAGTACTCGGTGTGAACGTGCAGGTGGACGAAGGAGTCGCTACTCATGCACGCGCCCACCGACGAACACCCTCACCGCGGCCGGTGATCGGGAGAGGATTTCCGGCGGGCACCGGTCAACCCTACGCCGGAATCGGCGGGCCGCTCAGACCGACAGGCCCCCGCGCAGCAACTCCAGCGATCGATCCAGGTCTTCGGGATATGCGCTCTCCACGACCACCCGCTCACCGGTCCGGGGATGGTCGAATCCCAACTGTCGCGCGTGCAACCACTGTCTCTGGAGTCCCAGTTCGCGAGCCAGTGACGGATCCGCACCGTAGGTGATGTCGCCGAGGCAGGGGTGCCGCATGGCGGCCATGTGGACCCTGATCTGATGAGTGCGCCCGGTTTCCAAATGCACTTCCACCAATGACGCCCTGGGCCAGACTTCCAGGGTCTGATAATGCGTGATGCTCGGGCGTCCGGAATGAACCACCGCCCACTTGTAGTCCTTGGAGGGGTGGCGATCGATCGGAGCGTCGATGGTTCCCGCGAGCGGATCCAGCATGCCGTGGACCACCGCGTGGTACTCCTTGTCGACGGTTCGCTCTTTGAACTGGTGCTTCAGCGAGGAGTAGGCAGCGGGTGATTTCGCCAGGACCATGGCCCCGGTGGTTCCCACGTCCAGCCGGTGCACCACCCCTTCACGCTCGGCGGCCCCTTGCGATGCCAGCAGATGACCGGCGGCGGCCAGCGAGCCAGTGACCGTTGGACCGGACCAACCCGGACTCGCATGGGCTGCGACTCCTACCGGCTTGTCGATGACGATGAGGTCGTCGTCCTCCCACAGAACACGTATCGCGACCGTGGGAACGTCGGTCTCGGTTGCAATCACGGGCTCTGGGTCATCGACGTCGATGATGTCGTCACCCGCGAGCCGGTGGGATTTGGCAACCGGTCGGCCACCTACCTGGACGAGGCCGGCATCGGCGAGCGCACTGGCACGGGCTCGCGACAACCCCAACATTCGAGACAGTGCCACGTCGACTCGCTCACCTTGCAGCCCTTCGGGCACCGGCAGTGAACGACTCATGCCGATCCACGAACCGAACTACTCGAAGGATCGCCGTCGTCGGTGCTTGCATTCTCGGTGCTTGCATTCTCGGTGCTTGCCTTCTCGGTGCTTGATTCGTCAATGCTCTCGGACGCTTCATCGGAAAGCGGCACCCCGCGCCACGCCAACACGACCATCGCGATGGCCGAGAAGGTGATGGACATGTCCGCCACATTGAAGATCGGGAAATTGGGCAGCCCGATGAAGTCCACCACCGATCCCATACCCGGCGATGGCGGGCGCGTGAGTCGGTCGATCAGATTTCCCAGAAGTCCCCCGAGCAGGCCGCCTAGGGCAAGTGCCCACGCTCGCGAGGTGATGGTGCGCGCGAAGCGGACGATCACCACACCGACGACCACCGCCACGAGGGTGAAGACCCAGGTGTAACCAGCCCCGAAGCCGAATGCGGCACCGGAGTTCTCGGTGTAGGTAAGGCGAAGCAGCGGTCCGAGCAGGTAGATCGGGCCTTCGCCGGCGGCGATTCGCGGCTGCATCGAAGCCACCGCCCACGCCTTGGTCACTTGGTCGAGAGCCACGACGCCGAACGCCGTCCCCGCAAGGATCGCCAGAACGCGTCCGTGGAGACCAGAGAACACGCCCATCGACACAGGGTGCAGCCTAGGTAACGAAGGTGAAGGTCGCGTCAGTAGCGCTCCTCCGCCTCCTTACAGGTGCGACACAGGGTGGCTCGAGGGAACGCCTGAAGCCTCAACTTGCCGATCGGCTTACCGCACGACTCGCAAGCTCCGTACGAACCGTTGTCGATACGCGCGAGGGCATGTTCGACCTGCTCCAACATGTCACGGGCGTTGTTCGCCAGCGACATCTCGTGCTCACGCTCGAAGGTCTTGCTGCCCGCATCGGCCTGGTCATCTCCCGCACCGTCGCCGGAGTCGCGAATGAGATCGGCGAGGCCTTCCTCGGCCGTGGCGATCTCCTCAAGGAGCCGCTCCTTCTCGGACAGCAATTCGGTGCGGACTTCGGCCAACTCCTTGTTGGTCCACGGCGACTCGTCCTCGCGAACCATGGGGCGCTTCACCGGCTTGCTGATCGGCTTGCTGATCGGCTTGCTGATGGGCTTGGTGGCCTTCTTGGTAGGAGCCTTCTTCGCGGGAGCCTTCGCGGCAGGCGACTTCTTCACGGGAGCCTTCTTCGCGGGAGCCTTCTTAGCTGGGGCCTTGGGTGCCGGCTTCTTCGCGGGAGGCTTCGTGGCAGGCGACTTCTTGGCAGGTGCCTTCTTAGCGGCCGTCTGCTTCTTGGTCGGCATGTCCGCCCCCTCGTCGACTCGCCACCGATCCCCTA
>CAZQRR010000114.1:0-1636 GCA_964595675.1 uncultured Rubrivirga sp.
AGGAGGACAATTTTCAAATCGGACAAGCCGCTAGCCCTTCATGGATCAAATTTCCACCACGAAAAGGAGTTGTGCAGACGCACCCGGGGCCGTCGAAAGTCTGAATCTACCCCGTGCCGCGAGGTGGGATGACGTCAGGAACGAGCAGGTTGATGGTGCTCGTGCTGATGATGTTGATACGAACCTTCGAGGTGGTGGCGCACGTAATCGCCGAAGGTCGTGTCCGATGAGCCGTCGATATCCAAGGGAGCTCGCATCGATGGGTCGAAGAAGAACGGAATCGAGTAGCGCTCACGGCCGGATCGGTTCGTGACCCGGTGGGGAGTCGAGATGAGCCGACCATTCGACCAGCGGTGCAGGACGTCACCCACGTTCATGACGAATGAGCCGGGCATCGGGGGAACATCGACCCACTCACCTTCAGGTGTGTTGACGCTCAGCCCGCCCACATCATCTTGGGCGAGCAAAGTGATCGCGCCGAAGTCCGTGTGGGGTGCGCTGCCGAATTCGTCGTCCGGGCCTTGCGGATCCTGGGGCGGATAGTGCAGCAGACGCAGCCAGGTAGTGGGTTCGTCGAACCAGCGGGTGATGGCTCCGCCGCGGCCTAAAGCGTGATCCATTGCAGCGATGATCGCTGAAGCCAGGGTGGACATGGCGTTGTTGTAGGCGAGGAGAGCTTCCTTGAATCCGGCTGGAGCGGTGGGCCATTGGTTGGGGCCGGCGAGGTAGAGACCATCGCGCACGTCGGGATGATCATCGGGGATCTCCCGAAGCATCAGAAAGGACTCGCTGAGGTTTGGTTTCTTCGCCTCGCCGAGGGTTGAAGTGCGGTCGGTCGATGTGGCGAAGGGCAAGTAGCCCCGGTGGAACCGATTGACCTCTATGGCCGCCTTCTCGGACTCGGGAAGGGCGTGGAAGGCCCGCGACATCGCGAACACCTCGGCTTGTAGATCCGAATCGATCGGATGATCCACCAGGTATGCGAACCCGAGTGCTCCGTAGGCGTCGAGGATCGCATTCCCCACCTTCACGGGGTCGCTCGTCAGGGCCGAAGCGCTGATGGTGGGAATCACGGTCGAATGCTGGCACAGGTGGATTGCCTTGGATGGCGGTAACGTCGGGCTGTGACCCCGGAAGATGCCGTTCTTGCGGCATGCGGTGCTGCGCTCGCCGCCGACGACGTCGTCACGGACCCGGATCGTCTTCCCACCTACCAGCGTGACCGCTCCACCGGCTCGCCAGCCGGTGAGCCGTTCGCGGTGGTCTTCCCGCGCACCACCGAGCAGGTGTCTGCGGTGTTGGCGGCCGCCCATGAGCATCGCGTGCCGGTAGTTCCGCGCGGGGCCGGCTCGGGGTTGTCGGGGGGTTCGAATGCCATAGACGGCTCACTCATTTTGTGTGTGGAGAAGATGCGCGACGTCCTCCTGGTGGACGAGGGCAACGGATTCGTCGAGACCCAGCCCGGCATCTACAACACCGAACTTCGCGATCATGTCGCGCAGCATGGACTGTGGTACGCGCCGGATCCTGCCTCGAAGGACTTCTGCTCCATCGGTGGAAACGTCAACACCAATGCAGGTGGCTTGTGCTGCGTGAAGTACGGCGTGACTCGGGACGCGGTACTCGGCCTGGAGGT
>CAZQRR010000114.1:1736-6381 GCA_964595675.1 uncultured Rubrivirga sp.
CGCCCGAGCATGCTGGAGTTGATGGACAACGCGTCAATCACTGCGGTCGAGGAATGGCGCCCGATGGGACTCGACACCTCGGCGGGAGCCCTGCTCATCGCCCAGTTCGATTCCCCGGGCGCCGACGGTGATGCCAACCGACTCGGTGAACTCTGCGAGCTGGCTGGCGCCGCGGAGACGTTCGTATCAGAGGACCCGGAAGAGGCGGAGATGCTCGTCGGTGCCCGGCGGATGGTGATCCCGGCACTGGAGTCGGCTGGCGATTGGCTTCTAGACGACGTTGCGGTTCCGCGGACCCGCCTGGCCGACACGATGGTGCAGATCCAGCAGGTGGCCGAACGCAACGATGTCCGCATCGCCACCTTCGGTCACGCTGGCGACGGCAATCTGCATCCGACCATCGTGACCCCCCGCGGAGATGCCGATGCTGCCGCTCGAGCATTGGTCGCCTTCGACGAGATCCTCGATGTGGCACTCGCCAACGAGGGAACCATCACCGGTGAGCACGGGGTCGGCTCCCTCAAACGTGAAGCGTTGGCCAAGGAACTCGACGACGTGCAGGTCGACCTGCACACCCGGATCAAGGACGCCCTCGATCCGCGCGGCATCCTCAACCCCGGTAAAGCGCTACCTCGCTGGTAGCTGCCTTTCGTCAAGCACCGCGCTATTTCGTGGAGTCGTCTGCCTGCAGCGCGATCTCGGGCTCGTCGAAATCGGCAATAGATTCCTTGATCGGTCGTCGGATGATCCAGGTGAAGAACGCTACGACCGCGATGAGCCCGCCGATCACCTCGATTGCCTGCAGTGTTCCTTGGCTCGCGAAGTCGAACAGCGTGCCACCGATCTGTTGGCTGAGGATGAACACGGCCATGACGAGGACGAACCAGCCGAAGGCCTTGCGAAGAAGGTCCGGGTGGATCTTGCCCACCACCCGGCTGCCGACGAGGGCTCCGATGACTGCCATGCCCGTAACGATCAAGGTGACGGGCCAGATGCTCGCGCCATCGGCCAGGGTCGTGGTGGCGGTGTTGATCGAGACGATGGAGTCGCCACCGAACTTCAGTGCGTAACCGAAGAAGCCGGCGAAGGACTTCATCGATACCACCAGCAGGCTCGTGGCGACCGCGTTCGGCATCGGCAATCCGCCGAGCAGGGCGAGTGCCGGTACCACGAGGAAGCCGCCGCCCGCGCCGACCAATCCCGTCACCAAGCCGACGATCAAGCCATCGAGGATGATGCGGAACAGCGGCAATCCCTTGTGGGGTCCGTGGCCCTTCACCTGCTTGCGGCCGCGGATCATCGCGACAGCCGTCACGCCCATCATCACCGAAAACGCCGCGAGGAGTAACGCTCCCGGAAGTAGTGCACCCACCTGACCACCGATGAAGGCACCGACCATGCCGGCAGCACCGAAGATCAAACCCGTCTTCCAGCGGACGCGACCCGCGCGCGCGTGTGCAATCAGGCCGAACATCGACGTCACGGCTACAACGAACAAGCTTGCGGTTATCGCCTGCTTCGCGTCGAACCCCAGCACGTAGACCAACAGCGGGGTGGTGAGGATCGACCCGCCACCTCCGAGGAGTCCGACGGCTGCACCGATGAACAGTGCGAGTGCTCCGGCAAGGATGATCATGGGTGCTCCCGGGAATCCTTAGTTGGTGTTTTCCGTGGTGGGGGTGATGGTGGATACGCCGGGGCGCCACTCGGCTTCGAAACTGAACCGATCGCCACGGATGTAGGTCTCACGCCACTCGACCGCAACGTCGTTCGCGAAGGCGGTGCGCTCGATGTAGAGGAGTGCCACATTGCTCGGCAACTTCATGATGTCGGCGATATGCGACGGCGCTGTCTGCGCCGTGACGCGCTCGTGCCCGGCATTCGGTTGAATCCCGCACAGCGTCGCGAGTGCGTCGTACAGACCGCCGCGAGTGAAGTCCGCCTTCAACAATGGAGCTGCGACATCTTTGGGCAACCAGGCGGTATCGACAGCCAAAGGTTCGTCGTCGGCGAAGCGAATGCGCTCGAGCACCACGAGTTCGGTATTGGGGGGAAGTTGCAGGTTCGCCGCAACGGAGGAGTTGGTGGTGGTGTTGAGCCGGCGCACTTCGCTGCGCTGGGCAACACCTTGCTCTTCGATGGTCTGGAACAGCGAGTACAGCGTCCCCATGTTCTGCGAGTAGGGGCTTTGTTCGATCGTGGTGCCGCGGCCGCGTTCGCTGCGCAGTAGACCTTCGCTGCGCAGCACCCGAAGCGCCTCTCGAATCGTGTGTCGGCTGACGTCGTACTGCTCGGTGAGGGTGATCTCCCCGGGGAAGCCGTCGTCGAAGGCTCCTTCCGCTACCCGGCGGCGGATGTCGGCACTCACCTGAGCCCAGAGTGGAACCGGGCTGGTGCGATCGGGCAGCACCGGCCCGGACCCGGTGGACATCGGGAATCCGAAGGAACTAGTCGGCGAGATCGCTGCGGAAGGCACCATGGGACCCAATTGTACGAATGTCCGGACATTTAAGCAACCGAGGGGCGGAAGCCCAACAGCCCGAACTCGCCCGAAAGGTCAGGCTCGCGAAGCCCGCACAGACACGGTCTCGCATGCGCGAAGCGACGAAATTAATCGCGCGCGCAAGCGTCGAGCTCGGTCCGCGATCTCTCGTTGCAGTTGGGCGTACTCCTGGCGGCCTGCCGCGTTTTCCAATGCGATCGGCGGGTAACCGAGGTTGCTGACGTCGTACGGCGATGCCCTCATGTCGATTTCGCGCGCGAACACCGATAACTCGAAGCAGTCCAACACCAGATCACCCGGCACGTAGGGCTGGAACCACATCGCGTACTTGAACAAATCCATATTCGCGTGCAGGCAGCCTGGCTGCTCCAGATCGGGTTGGTTCTCCCGAGTGGGCGTGCGGGAATTCAGTAGTGCTGCCTGATCGGTGAAGAACCGGAAAGCGTCGATGTGCGTGCAACGAAGGCCAACCTCGTCCACCGTGTCACTTATCTGCTCGATGCTCAACCGCAAAGGCTGCTGTTCGTGACGCACCTGCTGCGGCTCCAGTCGGTAGACCATCGCCCACTCGTGCATGCCGAAGCACGAGTGTTGAGCGACGCGGGCGTGTGTCCCCTCGAGGATGCTGATGGCCAGGTCAAGGCGCTTTGTGTCATAGGTGGCGGGATCAACCGTCCACCCGCGATCGGTCTCGATGTACGCACGGACTCCTGACGCCGGCCGCCAGTCGCCCTCGAGTGCGATGCCGAGCCCTGGGTGCCACGTGCGCAACCTTCCGGGTGAGTAGGGGTAGTACTCGAAGAGGAAGTCCATGACCGGGTGCTTGTCCCCGCGTTGACGGCGGGCAAGGTGCGGCGCGGTCCACTGTTCGGCGCGCTGCTCGTGCTCGCGCTGCAGTTCACGCCAGCGCTGCTCGGTGAGAACCTGCTCGATCACACCCCGACGTTACGCGGATACCGGCAAGGCGTTGACGTACCCTCAGTCTCATGGCGCGGGATATCACGGAGCGTGGTTCAGCACCAGAAGACTTGCTGCCGGAGCAGACCCGCGACGACATCGATACACAAGATCCCAGCGAGGACGCGGGTCGGGATGCCTGGCTGCGCGAGCAGGTGCCGCCGCATCACGGCTAACACGCCCCCGCTCCTATGAACGCTTGAGCAGATCCCGGATTTCCGACAGTAGGGCGATGTCTTCGGGCGTGGGTTCCGGCTCGGCTTCCTTCTTGGCTTCCTGGCGCTGGCGCAACCGGTTCAATGGCGCCACCAGCGCGTAGTAGATGACCGCCATCGTGATGATGAAGGTAATCAATGAGTTGATCAGCAAAGTGAAGTCGAACACCTGATCGTTGATCACGATCGTTCCCACATCCACTCCGCCGCCGAGCACCAATCCGATGAGCGGAGTGATCATCGCGGTGGTGAAGTCGCCCACCAGGGTCGTCACTGCTGCGCCGGCCACAACCGCCACTGCCAGATCGATCACGTTGCCGCGGTAGGCGAACTCCTTGAAACCGGAGAACATGTACGTCACCCCACTTAATCCTGCGCTGCTCGCTGCGCTTGCTGTCCTGCACTGGCTGGTCGAATCATGACACTCACACCGCTCGAAGCACGGGAAGCGAGAGCGAGTCCTTGCGCCTCGGGAACGGCCACGACCACTACTGCTTCGGAGGTGGGGCCGAAGCCGGATGTGGGTATTCGAATCACGCGCGCCTCGCGCGTCGTGTGGCCATCACCGATGAGATCGATGACCATTCCGGGAGCAAGGGCCCCCGCCACAACTCCAGGATTCACAACAACTGGCACCGCCACTTCGCCAACGTGCAAGACCGAATCCGGGGAGGTCGTTGCCATGACAGCAGGTGAGGGGGAGCGAAGTGCGGAGATCAGGAACAGGACTCCCAGGCCCGCCGCGAAAGCTGCCACGAGTCGCCGGCGCCGGGAGATCGTGTGGCGCAGGTGCTGGATGTCGAGAAGTCGCTGAAGTCGTTCGCGCAGTGTGGTCACCGTGTGACGGTATGCCGATCACGGGTATTCGAGCGAACGTCTATCCACAGGCCCGGCGTAAATTGCTGGGAAGTGCAGCTGGGTGTCAGGAGGCAGCGGCCTTCGAGGTGCTGGAACTGCTCGAGCTGCTGGA
>CAZQRR010000115.1:0-6360 GCA_964595675.1 uncultured Rubrivirga sp.
GGGTGCGGAAGCCATGCACCCAGAGTGCCACGAGTAGGGCCGCCCGGCACGGGCCTGCCAGCACGGGCCTGCCAGCACGGGCCTGCCAGCACGGCACCCATCGGCGGGTGGGTCCGTCAGGCCGTAGTATCGAGTCCGCCAGAAAGTCAGGCAGATTTCGACAGGAGAACGCCGTGCCCACAGGGACCGTGAAGTGGTATGACTCCGAAAAGGGGTTCGGCTTCGTCACCGCCGACGAAGGCGAGGACGTCTTCGTCCATGTTTCGACCTTGCCTGCCGGCGTGGCCGCGCTGCGCCCGGGAAGCCGGGTGGAGTTCGGGGTGGTGGACGGCCGCCGCGGAAAGCAGGCGCTGTCGGTCAAGATCCTCGAGACACCCTCGGTTGCCAAAGGCGTGCGTAAGCCTGCCGACGACATGGCGATCATCGTCGAGGATCTGATCAAGTTGCTCGACGGAGTCTCAGGTCAGTTGCGTCGCGGAAAGTATCCGTCCGACGACATGGCCCGCAAGACCGCTGCTGTGCTGCGCGCCGTCGCGGACGACCTCGACATCTGACGCCGCAACGGGGAGGGGTTAGGCGGGGTCGAGGCGAAAGACCCAGATGCCGCGGGTGGACTCACCTCGACCGGCAACCACCTGAAGCAGCACGCCGTCAGCAGGGACTTCCTGCAGGTCGGGATAAGTGAAGCGATAGTAGGTGGTTTCCAGCGGCGTGCTGGTGAGCCGCTGCTGGCCGATGACCGGAGTCCAACCCGCCTTTGCGACGGTTGGATCCACGCTGATGCCGACGGTGTCGCCGGGGAGCACGGGGATGCGGGCCACGGCATCGCCGGTGCTCGCTTCGGTCAACAGATCCTGGGCACAGTCACCGGGCTCGAGGGCGTCGGATTCGAAAGCCCAGCACACCGCCTGCCGGTATTCGGTAGTGGTGCCCGAGAAGACTGAAATGCCGGGAGCGGGCTTCTCACAACCGGAGAGCACGAGGGCCGATGAAACCGCGACGACGGTGGCAAGGGCAACGCGCGACCGACGAGGGAATCGAGATGACGCCATGCCTCCGACATTACCGGGCCACCCGGAGTCCTGCCGTCCCGCAGGGTGGGCCACAATCGTGCCGTGCCGAAGCAAGCTGTTTCCGCTGTAGAGACGGACTCCTTCAAGGAGGACTCCGTCTTGCGCGATGCGCAGACCCTCGCGCACGACGCCGTCACCGATGATGTCGGCACCGTGGTCGTGGGTGGTTACGTCGGCTTCTCGATGGACGGTGAGCGGATAGGGACCCACACCTTCGCGTGCACCGATCCGGCTTACGTCGGTTGGCGGTGGGCGGTCACGGTCGCACGCGCACCTCGGGCGAAGGTCGCCACCGTCTGCGAGATCGTCCTACTTCCGGGACCGGACTCACTCGTTGCACCGGACTGGGTCCCCTGGAGTGATCGCATCCTCCCCGGTGATCTGGGAGTGGGAGATGTGCTGCCAGCCGCGCCGGACGATCCCCGTTTGGTCGCCGGCCTGACCGGTGCCGACGAGATCGATGCCATCGTCGACCGCGATGAGCCTCGTGGGTGGACCGGCTGGGAAGTCGGCTTGGGGCGTACGCGTGTGCTGTCCGTCGATGGGCGAGACGGCGCTGCCGAGCGTTGGGACGGTGGCGAGTTCGGGCCGCATTCGCCGATGGCCGAAGCCGCACCCAAGCTGTGTGCGACCTGCGGCTTCTTGGTTCATGTCTCCGGGCCCTTGTCTCGCTCATTCGGTGTGTGTGCGAACGAATTTGCCCCGGCGGATGGCCGGTTGGTATCCCTCGCCTACGGTTGCGGGGCGCATTCGGAGGTAGTCGAACCGGACGCTTGAAGCGACCTCTTCTAGTGGGCTCTCAGTCGCGCTCTCATGCGAGATCGACGCCAAAACAGGAACGCAATACCGATCAGGCCGCTGATCGTCCCGGCCGCGCACACCCCCCACCACCAGACACCTTGCGCGGGAATGCCTATGCCATCGCGCAATGTCAGGGCGATCAACGCGATCAGCCACACGATGGTTCCGACCATCACTGGCGGAATCGCGGTTCGGTCGCTTGTGCGTTCACCGGGTGTCATGTCATTCCTCCACCTGTCAGTATGCCGGGACGTGATGATGCAAGCGTGCGCTTCGTCCGTCGTCGCCTAGGCTGAAAGACGTGGATCCTCGGACTCGCCGAGTCGTGACCCTCGTGGTCCTCATCGGAGCCGTGGCGGCGGTGTTCGTCGCCGCGATCGCTTCACGTTGAAACATCGTCCGCGCTCACTGCGCACGACCGCCATCGTCGTCGTCCTCTTTGCTGTGTTGCTTGCAGCCTCACCCGCCGGATCGTCAGCGGAAACGCTGACTAAGCCGCAAGCGCAGATGGCCGAGTGGAGTGAGGTGTGTCGATTCACCGATAGCCGGCTGGTGGAGATCAGTGGTATGGCTGCGTCGGTTCGGCATCCGCACGTGGTCTGGGTGCACAACGACTCGGGGGATCGTGCGCGTCTGTATGCAGTCGACTCACGCACGTGCGAGACGGTCGGGGAACTCCGGCTGCGCGGTGTGCAAGCCAGGGACTTCGAGGGATTGGCCAGTGGGACCGATGATCGAGGTCGGCCCGCTTTGTGGGTAGGGGACATCGGAGACAACCGGGACTCGTGGCCGTACGTGAAGGCCTACCAGGTTCGCGAGCCACGGAAACTGGGCACTCGATCGCGTGCTGCGAAGGAATGGCGCTTCACGTATCCGGATCGCCCGCACAATGCCGAAACACTCATGGTGAACGGTGAGCGAGTGTGGGTGGCGACGTGGCAGATGGCATCCGGAGGGATGTACTCGGTGCCATTGACGTCGGGGATCGCAGTGGCCGAACGGGTTGGGGATGTTGGATCACTCATAACCGATGGTGCGATCAACCCATCGGGTAGTGCATACGTGCTGCGCGACTACCTCGACGTACACCTCTTCCAGGGGTTACCACCGGGGCAGCGCGTGGCGCGGCTCGTGCTACCGGCCCAGGTGCAAGGCGAGGCGATCACCTGGACTGCGGATGGTCGGGCGCTGCTCGTTGCCAGCGAAGGCGATCGGCGATTGCTGCGGGTTGAGATCCCCTGGTGGGTGCGTACTGCCCTGCGACCACCGGATCACTTGATTCGTTGATGGGCGATTCAGCCGACGATCGGATCGCTGGACTTCACCGGCTTGGCGATGATGAGGATCAAGGCCACGGTCAGCAACACGGGCACGATCAAGAAGGCCGAATGGAAACCGATCGTGTCCGACATCGCCCCGAGCAGGAAGGGCGCTACGCCCCCGGCTGCTCCGGCTGCAACCGAGGACAGCCCCGATGCGCGGTCGATCAGCCCACCCGAACTCGCAACGGCACGCGATACACCGATCGGCCACTGCACCGATAGACCCAGACCCACGACGAATAGTGCGGCCAGGATCACCCAAGTGGTGGTGGAGAGCCAGGCGACGGCGAATCCGGCCAAGGCGATGAGGATCGACGCGGTGAGCAGGCGGTCCACACTCCAGGTCTGCGCGAGCTTGCTGCCGTAGAGACGCCCGATGAACATCCCGCCGGTAACTGCAGCCAAGGAGGCGGCGGCAGCAGCCGCACCGAGGCCAGCTCGCTCACGCAGTAGGTCCGCGCTCCACAGGGTCAAGGTGAACTCGGTCGCCAGCAACAGCCCGACGACGGTGAGCGACCACCAAAACGGTCGAGGCATCTGCACCTTCTCCGCACTGACCGGGTGCGTTGCAGTCGGAAACTCCATCCGCTCGACCTTGGGACTTCGTTCATTGCGTGTCCGCACAACCTCAGAGGCGATGAGGGCAGCGATCAGTACCCACAGACCCGCTCGCCAACCAACGGCCAGTGCCGTGGTGATGCCGATCACCAAAGGAACGATGAATCCGAACAACGCCGCAAGCGCATTGGCCTGGGTGAGTGCTGCCGGACCGGCTGGTCCCTGGTAATCGAGGATGAAAGCGTTGACGGTTGCGATCAAGGACACACCGGCACCGGCCACGATCGCGGTTCCCAGCAAACTTGCCGCAAGTCCGAAGGGGGCGGTGTAGATCGCGATGCCGACACTCATTCCGATGATCGCGAAGCGAATTACCCGTCCGCGGCCCCACCTGGCGATGAGTCGCGAAATGAGTAGACCGGTCACCACATTGGCGATGGCGAACACGGTTGCGTGCAATGAGGCGATGGTGCGGGATGTTCCATGTTCGTCACGCAGCAGTGCCTGCGTTGCACCGAATCCGTACAGAAAGAACGCGAACAGCGAGATTTGGACGTAACTGATCCAGGTGATCCGATCCAGAACCGGTCGACGCCCGGTAGGGGGCGACGACGATCTCACGCTAGTTGCGAGATGACGTAGTCCAAGCAGCCGGTCAAAGCGCGGACGTCATCGGGCTCCACTGCAGGAAAGACAGCGATGCGCAGTTGATTGCGACCGAGTTTGCGGTACGGCTCGGTGTCGACGATCCCGTTCGCGCGCAGGGCACTGGTGATCTGGGTTGCGTCGATTGAGTCGTCGACATCGATCGTCACGACCACCGACGAGCGCTGCGCAGGGTCGCTGACGAAAGGCGTTGCAATGTCGGAGGACTCCGCCCAGTCGTACAGGACACCGGAGGACTCGCCGGTGCGTGCTGTGCACCACGTGAGTCCGCCGTTGCCGTTGAACCAATCCACCTGCTCGGCCATCAAGAAGATCGTGGCCAGGGCGGGTGTGTTGTAGGTCTGGTCCTTGCGCGAGTTGTCGATCGCGGTCTCCAGATCTAGGAAGTCGGGAATCCAGCGTCCGGATGCCTTGACACGCGCTGATCGCTCGATCGCAGCAGGCGACATCAAGGCGATCCATAGGCCACCGTCGGAGCCGAAGGACTTCTGCGGTGCGAAGTAGTAGGTGTCGAACTGGGTCGGATCGACCGCCAGACCACCTGCCCCCGAAGTCGCATCGACCAGCATCAGCGCATCCGCATCCGCACCTGTCACTCGCTGCGGAACCACCACCACGCCCGTGGACGTCTCGTTGTGCGGCGAACAGTAGGCATCGATGCCTGCTTCTGCGCTGAACGTGGGGGCCGAACCGGGATCCGCGGTGATGATCGTCGGATCGCCCAGGTGCGGAGCCTTCTTCGCCCCCGAGGCGAACTTCGCGCCGAATTCGCCGAAGGACAGGAACTGAGCCCGATCCTCGATCAGTCCGAAGGTGGCGATATCCCAGAAAGCGGTGGATCCGCCGTTACCCAAGACCACCTCGTAGTCGTCGGGTAGCGAGAACAGTGAGCGCAGACCCGACCGCAGCCGTCCCACCTCGGACTTCACGGTCTTCTGTCGATGTGAGGTACCCAGATAGGACTTCCAGACTTTGCCCAGTGCCTCCACCTGCTCGTGGCGGACCTTGGAAGGGCCGGCACCGAAGCGGCCATCGGTGGGGAGTAACTCTGCGGGGATGCGGATGTCCTGGGACACGGTGACGTGACTCCTGAAGTAGAAGGGGAAGCCTCAGTATCCCGCCCGCCGCCGTGGGCTGCGCGTTCGGGTCAGCCGTGTGTCAGTCGACGATCAGCCACGATGGCCGGACCATATCCGGATCCCATCCGGGAACCTGATCGGGGCGGCGGGGCCGTGGACCTACGTAGCGAGCCGAGGGTCGGATCAGTCGTCCCGTTCGCTTTTGTTCCAGGATGTGAGCACTCCAACCTGCGATTCGGGCGCAGGTGAACATCGAGGTGAACATCTTCGAGGGAACCTCTGCGAAGTCCAAGATCACCGCTGACCAGAACTCGACGTTCGTCTCGAGGGTTCGGTCCGGGCGCCGGTTGCGCAGTTCCTCCAACGCAGCGGCCTCGAGTGCCACGGCCACCTCGTATCTGGGCGCATTCAGTTCCTGTGCGACTTCACGCAGCACACGCGCTCGGGGATCCTCTGCTCGGTAGACGCGATGACCGAAACCCATCAGCCGCTTGCCTGAATCGAGCGTCTGTCGAACGACCGCCCCGGGATCTTCCGACCGCTCCACCTCCTCGATCATCGACAGCACACGCGCCGGTGCTCCACCGTGGAGCGGTCCGCTGAGCGTTCCGATGGCCCCGGAGATGGCAGCCGCGACGTCGGCACCCGTTGATGCACTGACGCGTGCGTTCAAGGTGGAGGCATTCAGTCCGTGCTCGGCCGCAGCGACGAAGTACGAATCAACGGCCTGCACGTGGGCAGGATCGGGATCCCCGCGCCAACGGATCATGAAGCGTTCGACGATCGTGTTCGCCTGATCGATCTCCGCCTGAGGAACCATCGGCAGCCCGAGACCACGTGCGGATTGCGCCACGAAGGACA
>CAZQRR010000116.1:0-6310 GCA_964595675.1 uncultured Rubrivirga sp.
CGCAGCCACAGATCCTCTGTCAGCAGCGCCACGTACTGCGCGCTCATGAATCGCATCTTGCTGGACAACTGCATGGACGTCTTTCGCAGGAAGTCGATCCCGCGCACCCGGGAGGGATCGAGGACCACTACGGACTCGGCGACCATCGCGCCGTTCTTGGTGAGCCCGAAGGACACCAGGTCCACGCCGGCGTCCGTCGTGAACGCCCGCACCGGCACACCCAGACTTGCGGCCGCATTCGACAACCGAGCGCCATCCATGTGCACGGCGAGTCCGTTGCGGTGAGCAACCTCGGCGATCGCTGCGACCTCATCGGGCGCGTAGACGGTGCCCATCTCGCTGGATTGCGTGATGCTCACTGCGCCCGGTTGTGACCGATGCACGAATTCCATGTCGAAGCACTGGCTTTGCACATCCTCCGGACGCAACTTGCCGTCCGCCGTCGGCACGGTCCACAACTTGATACCAGCCATCACCTCCGGCGCGCCGCCTTCATCGGCGTGGATGTGGGCCGTGGCCGAGGCGATGACCGACTGCCAGCGATCAGTGACCGACTGCAGGGCCACCACGTTCGCGCCGGTGCCGTTGAACACCGGGTAGAAGCCGGCCTGGGCGCCGAACAGGTCGCGGATCATTTCCGCTGCTCGAGCGGTCACGACATCGTCGCCGTAGGCGGACTGGTGGCCGACGTTCACGGCAGCCAGTGCGTCCAGGACCTCCTGGTGCGCACCTGCGTAGTTGTCGCTGGCGAATCCACGCCACGGGGAATCGATCATCGACACGCTCACCCCCTAGTCGAACTGCGGTTCGACGTCGCGCGTGCGCTTGATCTCGTAGAAGCCTGGGGTTTGCACCATCAACACGAATCCATCCCACATGCGCGCGGCGTCCTCCCCCAGGGGGGCGGGAGTCACCACGGGTCCGAAAAGACCGACCTCGACTCCATTGCGATCGGGAATGGCGATGATCGGCGTTCCAGCATCCGGACCCACGAGTCGGGCACCCTCATCGTGACTGGCGCGCAGTGCTTCGTCGAGAGACGGATCGGTCGCGGCATCGGCGATGGATGTCGGCAGTCCCACCTCGGCCACCGACTCTGCGATGACCTTGGCGTAGTCCGTTCGACTTTGTAGATGCAGTCGCGTCCCGAGAGCCGTGTACAACTCCCCCACGACCTCCGGTCGCTCGGCTCCGAACTGCTGTTCGGCGGCGATGCACACCCGAACCGGACCCCAGGCCGCAGCCATCGCCTCGGCGTACTGCGGTGGGATTTCGTTCCCCTCGTTCAAGATCGCCAGGCTCATCACTTTCCAGGTCACCTGGACATCGCGCATACCCATGACCTCGTGCATCCAACGGGAGGTGATCCACGCCCACGGACACAACGGGTCGAACCAGAAACGTGCCTTCACGCGGGCCAAGGTAGTGCACGAGGCGCCGAGCGCACGTCGCTGCAAGGTCGGGTGAAAGGATCGGGTCATGACTGCGAAGAACGAGAACATCACCCGCGCCGAGGCCCAGGAACGAAGTTCCACGATCAGCGTCGACTCCTATGCGGTCGACCTCGACCTCACCGGCACCGGCCCCACGTTCCGCAGCACCACCACCTGCATCTTCGACAGTGATCAACCCGGTAGCGCGACCTGGATCGATCTGATCGCCGAATCGGTGCAATCCGTGACGCTCAACGGCACCGAACTCGACCCGAGTCAAGTGGTCGAGGGTGCGCGCATCCACCTGCCAAACCTCGCCTCGGACAACACCGTCACGATCGTGGCTCAGTGCCGCTACATGAATACCGGCGAGGGTCTGCATCGGTTCATCGACCCGGTAGACGGTGAGACGTACCTGTACACCCAGTTCGAATCCGCCGATGCGCGTCGGATGTACGCGTGCTTCGAACAGCCCGACCTGAAAGCCACCTTCCAGCTCTCCGTGACCGCCCCATCGCACTGGCAGGTGGTCAGCAACTCACCTTCACCCACGCCTGAGCGAGTCGATGACAGCACCGCCACCTGGGTCTTCGAGCCGACACCGCGTATGTCGACCTACATCACCGCATTGGTGGCAGGGCCTTATCACGTGGTGCGCGACGAATACTCCGGCCCGAACGGCACCTATCCGCTCGGCATCTTCTGCCGTGCGTCCCTCGCGCAGTACCTCGACGCGGACGACATCTTCGAACTCACCAAGCAGGGTTTCGCCTTCTTCGAGGAGCAATTCAAGGTTCCTTACCCGTTCGCGAAGTACGACCAACTCTTCGTACCCGAGTTCAACGCCGGCGCAATGGAGAACGCCGGCTGCGTCACCTTCTTGGAGGACTACGTCTTCCGGTCCCGCGTGACGCAGGCCGCGTACGAGCAACGCGCCAACACGATCCTGCACGAGATGGCCCACATGTGGTTCGGCGACCTGGTCACGATGCGCTGGTGGGATGACCTGTGGCTCAACGAATCCTTCGCCGAGTGGGCGGCCCATCACGCGAACGTGCACGCGACCCGCTTCTCCGAGGCGTGGACCACCTTCGCGAATCTGCGCAAGGCGTGGGCCTATCGCCAGGACCAACTGCCCTCCACACATCCCATCGCCGCCGACATGGTCGATCTCGATGCGGTCCGGGTGAATTTCGACGGCATCACGTACGCGAAGGGTGCATCTGCCCTGCGCCAACTCGTGGCTTGGGTCGGTGAGACCGAGTTCCTCGCCGGATTGCACGAGTACTTCACCAAGCATGCGTGGGGCAACACCGAACTGCGTGACCTTCTCACCGAATTGGAGGCAACCAGCGGACGCGATCTGTCGTCATGGACCCGCGAGTGGTTGCAGACCAGCGGAGTGAACCTGCTGCGCCCGGTGATCGAGATGGCCGACGATCACGCCTACGCCTCGGTGATCATCGAGCAGGAACCCCCCACCGTTCCCGAGGGCATCGAGCCGACCTTGCGTTCCCATCGAGTGGGAGTAGGGCTATACGACCTGTCCGACGGGAAACTCCAATTGCGTCAGCGCATCGACGTCGACGTCGTCGGCGAGCACACCACCATCACCGAACTCGCTGGGCAACCCCGCGCGGACCTGCTCCTGATCAACGACGGGGACCTCACCTTCGCCAAGGTGCGTTTGGATGAGACTTCCTGGCAGACGGCGCGCGCCAATCTGGGAACCCTCGACGATTCCCTCGCGCGCGCCGTGATCTGGGGAGCCGCGTGGGATATGACTCGCGACGCCGAGGTCTCCACCGGAGAGTTCGTGGATTTGGTCCTGGCCGGGGTCGCTGCCGAGACCGATATCGGCGTGGTGCAGGGCGTATTGCGTCAAGCACGGATGGCGATCGATCAATTCGCCGCCGACAAGCACCGCACCGAGTACCTGGTTCGCTTCGCGTTCCGCACCCTGGAATTGGCGCAGGGCGCGGACGCCGGCAGCGACCGCCAATTGGCATTCACTCGGTCCTTCGCCGGGGCAGCCACCACCAACGAGCACATCGAGATCGTCGAATCGCTCCTCGATGGAACGACCGTGTGGCCGGGATTGGAAATCGATACCGATCTTCGGTGGTTCCTTCTCCAGCAGTTGGTGGCTGCTGGAGCCCGTGGTTCCGAGGCGATCGACGCCGAACTGGGCAGAGACGACACCGCTACGGGGCGCCGCCAGGCAGCGATGGCGGGCGCGTCCGTGCCCACGGCGGAAGCGAAGGCCCATGCGTGGCAGGAGATCACGCAGAACACCGAGCTACCGAACGCGATGCTCGAAGCGACCATTGCCGGGTTCATGGACCGCGATCACTGTTCGCTCACCGATCCGTTCATCGACCCGTACTTCGCGATGCTTCCTGCCGTGTGGGAGGAGCGCACCATGGAGATCGCGCAGTCCATCACGATGGGACTGTTCCCGGCCTACTCGGTAGACGATGGGGTCATCTCGAAAGCCGACGCATTCTTGGCCACCAAGCCGATGCCTCCACTGGCGCGATTGGTGGCCGAGGGTCGCGATGGTCTGTTGCGCGCCCGGCGAGCACGAGCACGAGACGCGCGCGAATGACGTCGCGGCGTCCCGCGCACTGAACGGGGTGAACTAGACCGGCTCGTCCAGGTGCAAGGTTCGGGGGGCGCGGGCGTGTTCGGCGAGCAACATCACCGCGTCGCGCACGCCACCCACCAGGTCGCCGACCTGCACGCTCGAACGCAGTGTCAGCAGCGCGAACTCGCACGAGCGATCGTCCAGGGTCCGATGAACGCCCGTACCGGTGATGACGTCCATGGTGCCCGCGCCGGGATCGACCGCGATGAGGACCGCTGCGCTCGGGTCGTGCAGACCAGCGTGCACGGCTACCGCGGAGTCGCGTCCCTGGGCGAGTTCGCCAACGAATACAGCGAACTCGTAGCCGCAGATGTCTCGAGCCACTTGGACGACTCGTTCGATGTCAGATCGCTCGCCGGCCGACAGATCCTCATGGGCCACGGGCGCGAAGGTTCCGTGCGCACCGCCTGGAGAACCAGCCGACCGCGAAACCGAACTCGGTAGCGCGGCGGGGTTGGGCACCGCGGGCGAACTCGTGATCACACCCCCAACCGCGACCGCACCGGCACCATCACCCGCATAGCGGCGCGGCACCATCACTGCGATCGCGATGACGGCCGCCAAACCGAGCGGGATACCGACGAACAGGCCGAGAGCAACTACGGGATTCATGCGCACAACATTACCGACGCTGCTCAGCGGCAGCCGGACTCCTAAGGTGGCGCTATGCCACGCACATACCCGCAGGCCTCCCGCGAGGACATCGTCGATGACATGCACGGAGTACCCGTGGCCGATCCGTATCGCTGGCTCGAATCGGCCGACGACCATAGAACGCAGGAGTGGCTGACCGCGCAGGCCGACGTGCTGGAACGGGAACGCTCCCAGTGGAGCCTTCGCGATCGATTCGCCGGCGATGTCGCCGCGCTGCTCGGTTCGGGGGCGATCTCCCTTCCCGTACATCGCCGCGACCGCGTTTTCTTCACCCGCCGTGAGCCCGGGCAGCAGTTCGGGGTGCTATTCGTTCGGGACCCAGATGGCGGCGAGCGAGTGCTGCTCGATCCGATGGCGATCGATCCGACGGGCAGCACCACACTGGACGCGTGGCAACCCTCGAAGGAGGGCGACCGCCTCGCCTATCAACTGTCCGAGGGCGGAACCGAGGAGTCGGTTCTGTACGTAATGGACGTGTCGTCGGGTGAGGTCATCGATGGGCCGATCGACCGATGCCGCTACTCGCCCATCGCTTGGATTCCCGGGGGTGAGTCGTTCTACTACGTGCGAAGGCTCCCACCGGAGGTGCTGCCCGAATCCGAACGAGGTTTCCACCGCCGGGTCTACCTGCATTCCGTCGGCGCTCCCACCGACGACGACGCCAACGTCTTCGGCGCCGGCATGACAATGACGAACTACTACGGCGTGGAGGTCTCCCGCGACGGACGGTGGCTCCAAGTCTCCGCGTCCGAGGGAACCGAGCCGCGAAACGATCTGTGGGTAGCCGATCTGACGGCGAGTTCACCCGCGAACCCGGCCTTCCAACAGGTGCAGGTCGACGTCGACGCCCAGACGTCCCTCACGTTCGGGCGGGATGGCCGCGTCTACGTGTCCACCGACCTCGACGCGCCACGCGGCCGGCTCGCCGTCACCACGCCGGGTGCGTGGGCAGCAAGCGAGTGGGTCGATCTGATTCCCGAGGACCCCGAGGCGGTCCTGGAATCCGTGGCCGTACTCGATGGCGAGGAGCTGACCGAGGACCTGCTCCTCGTCACGAAGACCGATCATGGGGTTGCCTCGCTCACGCTGCTACGCGCAAGCGACGGAAGTCTCATCGAGGCCATCGATGCCCCGGGGGCCGGCACGATCGCCGGTCCGATCGAACGCCCCGACGGCGGACCCGTGGTGTGGTTCGCCTACACCGACCACACGCATGTTCCGACCATCTATTCCTTCGATGCGCGTACCCGCGAGGTTCGTCTGTACGCCACTCCCCCGGGTTCGGTGGAGGTACCCGACGTCCATTCCAGGCTCGTCACGTACGAATCCAAGGACGGCACCACGGTCCGGATGTTCATCGTCTCGCCCACGGACTCCCCCGATCACCCGCGCCCGACCGTGCTCTACGGCTACGGCGGGTTCGGCATCCCGATGCAGCCGGGTTTCTCCGCGGCGATCCTTGCCTGGGTGAAAGCCGGAGGCGTGTGGGCCGTGGCGTGCCTTCGCGGTGGCGGTGATGAGGGTGAGCAGTGGCATCGCGATGGCATGCTCGACAAGAAGCAGAACGTCTTCGACG
>CAZQRR010000117.1:0-6298 GCA_964595675.1 uncultured Rubrivirga sp.
CAGACATCCTTGTCGGACAAACCGATCACGGCTGCCGGAGTGACGCTGGGGCGAGCTCCTGGAGCGAGGGAGTTGGGGTGATGGTGCTGCAGTCGACTTTGTACACCGCGAGGAGAGCACATGATCCCCAATTCAGGGATGATCGGTGAACCATCCAAGGTGTCCGACGGTGACGAAGCGAACGCGCACCCATCGGCATCCATGGTCACAACTGCCGTGGTGCTCATCCGCACATCACCGACACCTGGTGATCCGGGTCGTCCCGCCAACGCTTGCTGACCGATCGAGTCAACGCACCGCTGCAGATAGTTCTCCTCGAGGAACTGCTCGTAGGGTGTCTCGAGCCGATCGGGGGCACCGAGGTGATCTTCACGATCGTTGAATGCCAGGGTGATCGACTCGACCAGCTCGTGCAGGGATCCCCCCGTTCGACTGAAGATCCCGAGGATCTCCAACGCCACGGGGCCTTGAGTCCACGACGGTGTCGAGAAGAAGGTCCACGGGCCCACGGACAGACTCGATGCGGGATCGATATCGGCTTCGAATCCGCGCAGGTCCTCCTCGATTAAGTAACCGCCGTTCTCGGTCACCCACGTGGTCAAACGCTCTGCCACAGACCCGGAATAGAACGCGTCGTGGGCAGCTCGGAGTCGTTCCGCGCGCGAGCCTGCACTCTGTGATTCGGCGCCTACGAGGTGCGACAAGAGATCGGCAAGCGCCGGTTGACGGAGGCGATCTCCGACCGCTAAGTCCGTGCCCTGAGGTCGGTAGATCTGGGATGTACTCGACCACTGCGCGAAGCGCTTGGACATGAGTTGAAGGCTGGTAGCCAAGCCGTCGTCGACCAAGAAGCCATCGCGCGCCAACTCGATGGCCGGGGCCGCGACCTGTCCCAGGGACATGGTTCCGAATTCCGCGAGGCTGGCAATCCATCCAGCGGGAGCACCGGGAACGATCGACGGGGCCCCACCGAGAGGCAATGAACCCCCGTATCGACGGACCATCTCGTCCAAGGTCACGCTTCGGCTCCACCGGCCGATGCCCGCCACGGATAGACACCGTTCGCTTCGAGCAGGATGAACGAGAATCGGTGCGATGCCGCCGAAGTTGGCCATATCGACCTGAACGACGTTGCTAGCCAGACCGGCGGCCACTCCGGCATCGACGGCGTTGCCTCCGGCTTGGAAGATCTCGGCGGCCACGCGAGCGACTTTCGGATGCCCAGCCACTACCGCCCAACGCTCACCGACGAGGGTCGGGCGCATGGCACGTGGCGGTGGATAGATGCCGGGAACGAGGCCACCCCCCATTCCACTTCCACCCTGGTCGATCGTCACCCGTTCCTCCGTGTGCCTGCGGACGCTTGAGTTGCATCGTGCCGGGGTGTCAGTGCCTGCTCAACTGCCATTTTGGAAGTCGAGTCGTGCACTTCGGTACACAGTGTCACTTTCTGACCATCTGCCATACCCCTAGCGTTCCAATGTGCCAACACGCCCATCCCTGGTTTTGCGGGATCTCTTCCTGGGCGTATTGGTCGGCATCTTCTCCGGCCTGTTCGGAGTGGGCGGCGGCATCATCCTCGTGCCGATCCTCGTCCTCCTCCTCCATATCTCGCAGAAGAAGGCGCAGGCCACCTCCCTGGTGATGGTCGCCGTCGCAGCCACTACCGGAGCCGCCACCTATGCGATCGGGTCGAGTGTCGAGTGGACTGCGGTCCCCTTCTTGATTCTCGGCGGACTCATCGGTACGTGGTTGGGCACGTCGGTCGTCAAGAAGACGCCCGACAAGTGGCTGCAATTGGCGTTCTCAGGGTTGCTGGTGATCGCCGCCGCGCGAATGGTGTGGTCGGGTGTCAATCCGGTGAGTTCGGAGCCGGCCGACCTGACCACCGCGGTAGCGATCGGTCTAGGACTCGCCGGCCTAGCGATGGGCTTACTTTCTGCTTTCCTCGGGGTGGGTGGAGGTGTGATCGTCATTCCGATCCTCGTCGCCTTCTTCGGATTCCCGCAACAGTTGGCCGCGGGAACCTCCTTGCTAGTGATGATCCCCATCGCTCTGCTGGGCGCAGCGCGACTGACGCGAGCAGGTCATACCGACTGGGGTCAAGGATCACGAATCGGGATAGGTGCCGCCGTAGGTGCTGTTGGCGGTGCAACCTTGGCACTGGCACTAGATGCATCCGTTCTTCAAATCGGTTTCGCGGTACTGCTCGTCTTCGCGGCGGTGCAGATGATCAGAAAGGCATTAACGTGACAGGAACAACTCACTCATGGGGTTGGCACCACACAGGTCTGGCGGTCTCCAACCTCGACCGCGCCGTGGATTACTACCGGGAGACCATGGGGTTCGAGGTGGTGTTCGAGGCGCGAGGACTGACCGATCTCATCAGCAGCGTGACCGGAGTGCCCGGCTTAGGTGCGGATCTTGCTCAGTGCAAGTCCCCCATGAGCGACCAGATACTCGAGTTGCTGCAGTTCACCAATATTCCCAAGACGTTCAATCAACTGGCTCCGATCTTGCCCGGGCGGGCGCACACCGCCTACTTGGTCGAAGACCTCGAAAAGTCCCTGCACGCGCTTGAAGCAGCGGGCGGTGTGCTTCTGGGAAATATCACCGAGTTCTCCGAGGGGCGATCGATCTACTGCGCTGATCCGACCGGCAATGTGGTCGAATTGGAAGAGCAATCCCAAGGGACGTCATGATCAGTGTGAAGGATCGCTTCGCCTACATGGTGTGGATGCGACAGTTCGAACTCGCGTGCCTGGAAGGCGTTCCCACCAGGGAGATCCACGGTGAACTTCACTCGGGAATCGGGCAAGAGGCGATAGCCGCCGGCATGGCTGGATTCCTGCGCGCCGACGACGCAATGACGAGTACCCACCGCAATCATCTGCACGCAATTGCCAAAGGTGTGGACATGCGGGGCATGATGGCGGAGATATTCGAACGGTCAACGGGACTGTGCGGTGGCTTCGGTGGACACATGCACATCTTCGACCCGGCTCTGAAGTTCTCGGCCACCGGAATAGTCGGCGCGGGAGTGCCCGTTGCAGTTGGACACGCTCACGCCGCCCGACTGCGAGGAAAGGATTCGGTGGCCGTTGCAGTTGTGGGCGACGGTTCGGTCAATACAGGTGCCTTCCACGAGGCGATGAACCTCGCCGGAGTCATGCGCCTTCCGGTGATCGTGGTGGTTGAGAACAACGAATGGGCGATCTCCGTGCCCTTCTCCGCGGCGAGCGCTACCGACACTGTGGCAGAGCGGGCACCGGCCTGGGGTGCGACAGGAGACCGGGTCGACGGTAACGACGTCGAGGCCGTCGCCGCCGCGTTCGGTGCAGCCGTAGATCGGGGACGAAGCGGTGGCGGGCCTTCAATCATCGAAGCGACCTGCTACCGCTTCCGCGGTCACTTCGAAGGTGACGCAGACGTCTACCGTTCCGAGGCGGAGAAGCAAGCCCGGCGTGCGGAGGATCCCCTGGTCATCACCCGCGATCGGCTGATCGCGACGGGGACTGCGAGCGCACAAGAACTCGATTCGGTCGAGGAGTCGATTCGTCTGGCCGTCAACGATCTCCTTGCGGCCGTGCGTAGCGATCCGGTTCCCGATCCGAGCACCGCCCTGCGTCACGTGTTCGTGGAGGAATCCGCATGACTCGCAACCTGAATGTCTCCCAGTGCGTGGCTGAGGCGCTCCATCTGGAGATGGAACGCGACCCCTCGGTGGTCGTCATCGGCGAGGACGTCGGGTTGCAAGGTGGGGTCTTCGGCGCCACTCGTGGCCTGCAGAAGGCGTTCGGAGCGGACCGCGTTCTTGACACACCGATTTCCGAGACGGCGATCACCGGTATGGGTGTCGGCTTGGCCATCGATGGCTTCCGTCCAGTGTTGGAGATCATGTTCGTGGACTTCATCGGCGTCTGCCTCGACCAGATCTACAACTCCATTGCGAAGAACCACTACATGTCCGGCGGCACCGTGAAGATGCCCATCGTGCTGAAGACAGCGGGTGGCTGTATCGGATCCGGCGCACAACACTCCCAGTGCTTGTGGGGATTGTTCGCGCACCTACCCGGGCTGAAAGTCGTCACTCCCTCCAACCCGTACGACGCCAAGGGACTGATGGCTAGTGCCGTCGAATCCGACGATCCGGTTGTCTACATCGAGCACAAGAAGTTGCTTCTGACCAGAGCCGAGGACTTTCCTTTCGGAACCGATGTCCCCCAAGAGCGATTCACCATCCCCATCGGTCAGGCATCCATCGTGCGGGAGGGGTCGGACGTCACGATCGTGACGCTCAGCGGATCGGTGCTCGACGCCTATGCAGCCGCAGACCGGATGGCCGAAGAAGGCCTAAACGTCGAGGTGGTGGACCTTCGCAGCGTCGTGCCGCTGGACATGCAGACGATCATCGATTCGGTGCGCAAGACCGGAAAACTGGTGATCGTCGACGAGGACTACCTATCCTTCGGGCTTTCCGGAGAGATCATCGCTCGGCTTGTCGAAATGGACGAATTACCCCCGGTTGTTCATAGGCTGGCCGTTCCAGATGTCCCCATCCCTGGTGCACTCAGCCTTGAGCAAGTAGTTGTTCCGAACACCGACTCGATCCTAGAAGCCCTTCGAGAGATCAAGAGGAAGTCATGAGCGCAGTGGTCATCGGTGCTAAAGGAAGCATCGGAAGTGCATGCGTACGTCAACTCGTTCCGTCTCACGCTGACGTCTTCGCCCTGGACCTGGGTGAATCTGCGATCCCGGGAGCCACGTCCGTTGCTGTCGATGTCACCGATCCCAGCAGTGTCCGCAGCGCATTGGATGAAGTCGAATCGACTTCACCTATCGAGGCTCTCATCTACGCCGCCGGCTTGAACACGACCGGGTACGTAGAAGGTGCAGACTGGGATGACTATCACCGAGTGATGGACGTGAACCTACGCGGCGCGTTCGTCGTGGGAGCGGACATGCAGCGCAGGATCAGAGGCAATCCTCGAACTTGTGCGTTCGTGTTCATCTCCTCCACGGCTGGCCTTGTGGGGGAGGCAGGAGGAACCATCTACTGCGCGTCCAAGTTCGGATTGCGGGGATTCGCGCAATCCTTCGCCGCAGAGATTGCCCAGTGGAATTGCCGGGCCAACTCCGTATGTCCCGGAAACGTCGACAGCCCCATGCTGTCGTTACTTGCTGACCAGATCGGGGAGCGCTCGGGGCGAAGCGGACAACAGATCCTCGACGAACTCGCTGCTTCGACCTCATTCAATCGACTGATCACGATCGATGAAGTCGCGAAGACCTGCGCCTGGCTGGTGTCTCCCGACTCCAGCGGCATCAGCGGTCAAACCATCGTTGTCGATGGACCACCGCCTGCTTGATGTCGAGCTAACCACCTCACGATGGGCGTGCGAGCATGCGTCGCGATCAGCTGGCAGGGCCTCTGGGGGCTGCACTAGTCGTCGGTTTTCTCACATCGATCCAGTCACGAATCAATGGCTCGCTAGCCGAGGACATCGGCGGCGGACTGCAAGCTGCAGCAGTCTCATTCACCATCGGATTGGCCGCATTGAGCCCCATCGTGGCCTGCTCGTCTCGACTGCGTGCAGCAATGAGGGCCTTGATAGCCAGCCTCAGGCTGCGGGATTTGCGATGGTGGCAGCTCACGGGAGGACTCCTCGGCGCCTACTTCGTCTTGGCCCAAAGCATCGCGGTGCCGGCCATCGGTGTGGGTCTTTTCACGGTTTCCCTCGTAGCCGGATTGACAGTCTCCTCATTAATCGTCGACAAACTCGGGCTGAGTCCGGCAGGTCGACAAAGCGTGACCGCGATGCGGACACTCGCTGCACTGATCAGCATCGGTGCGGTCGCTACGGCGGCTTCCAGTCGGCTTATCGACCACTCACTGTCCATCACCTTCGCACTCCTCGGCTTCTCTGCCGGTTTCGGAGTGGCAGTACAGCAAGCTTTCAACGGTCGAGTGAGCGCGGCGACTAGACAGCCGATCATCGCCGGCTGGGTGAACTTCCTGCTGGGCTCAGCGTCCTTGGTGGTGATCTTGTTCGCGGGGACTTTCGCTCATGCCTTCACGGCGCCCACATTCGAACTACCTGCGGTTTGGCTCTATTCCGGCGGTCTGGTCGGCATCGTGTTCATTTCCCTTGCCGCATGGACTGCGGGAAAGATCGGCGTACTTCGCCTCAGCCTGATCTCGATAGCCGGCCAATTGCTCGGTGCTCTACTTCTCGATGCGATCTTCACCGATTTCGTGGACGCATCGCTCATTTTCGGGGTTCTGCTTGCCTTTGTT
>CAZQRR010000118.1:0-6229 GCA_964595675.1 uncultured Rubrivirga sp.
ACGGATTCGCCCGACGGTCCCGCTCCGGCGGGCGGGCGGACCGAGATCACCAGGGGCTCCTCCGCCGGAAGAGCCGTCAACCGAATGCGGTGGCACGCCACCGCCCGCGGGCGCGCGCGCCCACGAAAAGGAGAACCACCATGGCCGTCGTCACGATGCGCCAGCTGCTGGAAAGCGGTGTCCACTTCGGACACCAGACTCGCCGCTGGAATCCCAAGATGAAGCGCTTCATC
Organism: uncultured Rubrivirga sp.; assembly: GCA_964595675.1. Taxonomy (GTDB): domain Bacteria; phylum Actinomycetota; class Actinomycetes; order S36-B12; family S36-B12; genus S36-B12. Next base: position 234 of record CAZQRR010000118.1, read on the forward strand.
TTCACTGAGCGCAATGGCATTTACATCATCGACCTGCAGCAGTCGCTGTCCTACATCGACCGTGCCTATGAGTACGTGAAGGAGACCGTGGCTCACGGTGGCTCCATCATGTTCGTCGGCACCAAGAAGCAGGGCCAAGAAGCGATCGCCGAACAAGCAGCCCGCGTGGGGATGCCCTACGTCAACGAGCGCTGGCTCGGCGGGATGCTGACCAACTTCAACACTGTGCACAAGCGGCTCCAGCGTCTGAAGGAACTCGAGGAGATCAACTTCGACGACGTCGCGGGCTCGGGCAAGACCAAGAAGGAACTGCTCATGATGCGCCGCGAGAAGGAGAAGCTCGAGCGCACTCTCGGCGGCATTCGCGACATGGCCAAGATCCCCAGCGCGGTCTGGATCGTCGACACCAAGAAGGAGCACATCGCCGTAGGCGAGGCTCGCAAACTCGGTATCCCGGTCATCGCGATGTTGGACACCAACTGCGATCCCGACGAGGTCGATTTCCCGATCCCGGGCAACGACGACGCCATCCGTTCGGTTGCGCTGCTCACGCGGGTGATCGCCGACGCCGTGGCCGAGGGCCTGATGGCCCGCGCAGGTCGTGCCAGCACCGAAGGTGCGGTCGAGGAGCCGTTGGCCGAGTGGGAGCGTGAATTGCTCGCTGGCGCCGGTGCTGCAGACGAAGTGGCCGCTGCTGAAGTGACGGCTGCTGAAGTGACGGCCGCTGAAGTGACGGCCGCCGAGCAGGCGTAGTACTCCGGCAACGCACGGCAATTCACTCCTACCTGTGAACATAACGACGAACTGAAGGAAGAACATGGCAACGATCAGCGCCGCAGACGTCAAGCGGCTTCGCGAAATGACCTCCGCGGGAATGATGGAGTGCAAGAAGGCTCTCGAGGAAAGCGGTGGCGATTTCGACAAGGCCGTCGAGGCGCTGCGGATCTCCGGCGCGGCGAAGGCCGCCAAGCGTGGTGCTGAGCGGACCGCGTCCAACGGCATCGTTGCGGCGATCGATAACGCGATGATCGAAATGCTCTGCGAAACCGATTTCGTGGCCAAGGGCGAGGAATTCCAAACCCTGGCGGGAACCGTCGTTCAGGCCGCTTTCGATGGTCAGATCGGTGATCGCGACGCTCTGTTGGCAGCGACCTTGGATACGGGCAAGACCGTCGAGGCCACCGTGGCGGAGATGGCTGGCGTGATCGGGGAGAAGATCGAGCTCGGCCGCGTTGCCGTGCTGCAAGCGCCTGCTGCCATCTACCTTCACCGGCGCGCCTCTGACCTACCCCCGCAGGTGGGCGTGCTCGTCGCTTACGACGGCGATGAGGACGCGGCCCGTGGAATCGCGATGCAGATCGCAGCCATGCGCCCACAATTCCTCACCCGCGACGAGGTGCCGGCCGATGTGGTGGAGAACGAGCGTCACATCGCCGAGACTGCGGCTCGTGAGGAGGGGAAGCCGGACCAGGCCATTCCGAAGATCGTCGAAGGCCGGGTCAACGCCTACTACAAGGACAACGTCCTGCTCGAGCAGCCCAGCGTGGTGGATGGCAAGAAGTCAGTGACCGACGTCCTGGCCGAATCCGGGACCACGATCCGGGCGTTCGCTAGGTTCGAGCCGGGTCAGGCGTAGCAACACCACGACGCAGCCACACCAGAACCAGGTTTCGGCCCGACGAAGAGGGGATGGCACATGGATCGGTCCACAGCATCGGAGCCGATTCAGCCGTCGTTGGAAGGCACGATCGACACCTGGCCTAGCGCGCCCGAAGGTGGTTGGCGCCGTGTTCTGCTCAAGCTCAGCGGAGAAGCGTTCGCCGGTGGCGGCGGCCTGGGAGTAGATCCCGACGTAGTCGCATCGATCGCACGTCAGATCGCAGATGTGGTGGCCTCGGGGACCGAGGTTGCCGTGGTGATCGGCGGGGGCAATTACTTCCGAGGTGCTCAATTGTCCGAGCGGGGTATGGAGCGCGCTCGCGCCGACTACATGGGCATGCTCGGAACCGTGATGAATTGTCTGGCCCTGCAGGATTTCTGCGAAAAGGTCGGCATAGACACACGCGTCCAGACGGCCATCGCGATGGGTCAGGTCGCCGAGCCCTACGTACCTCGTCGTGCCATGCGCCACCTCGACAAAGGTCGCGTGGTGATCTTCGGTGCTGGACTGGGTCAGCCGTATTTCTCGACGGACACCACTGCGGCGCAGCGTGCCCTGGAAATCGGTGCCGAGGTCGTCTTGATGGCCAAAGGCGTCGACGGCGTCTACGACTCCGATCCGCGCACCAACCCCAGCGCTCAGCGCTACGAGCACCTCACCTGCGATGAGGTCCTAGCGAAGGATCTGAAGGTCGCAGATGCAACTGCCATCAGTCTGTGCCGGGACAACAAGCTGCCCATCGTGGTCTTCAACCTGCTGGTCGAGGGCAACATCGCCCGCGCGGCCCGAGGTGAGCGCATCGGCACGTTAGTCTCATCGGACAATTAAGGAGAGCCCCGTGAGCGAAGAGATCGACATGATCCTGCTCGAAGCCACCGACAAGATGGACAAAGCCATCGAGGTGACTCGAGAGGACTTCGGCACGATCCGCACCGGTCGAGCGAACGCCTCGATGTTCAACAAGATCTCCGTCGACTATTACGGCACCATGACGCCGCTCAACCAACTTGCTTCCTTTCAGGTTCCCGAAGCCCGGATGATCGTCATCAGTCCCTACGACAAGGGGGCGATGACAGCCATCGAGAAGGCGTTGCGCGACAGCGATCTGGGAATCAACCCCAATACCGATGGCGCGATCATCCGGGTGGTGCTTCCCGAGCTCACCGAGGATCGGCGCAAGGAATACATCAAGCAGGCGCGCGCCAAGGCCGAAGAGGGGCGGGTTTCTATCCGCAATATCCGGCGGCACGCTAAGGAAGCTTTGGACAAACTCCACAAGGATGGCGACGCAGGTGAGGACGACGTGCGTCGTGCGGAGAAGCAGCTCGATGACCTCACCCACAAACACGTGGAGCACGTCGATGAGGTTCTCAAGCACAAAGAGGCCGAACTGCTCGAGGTCTGATGGTGGCGTCTACTTCCGACCGACCCTCGCGCGCCGGACGAAACCTTCCTGCTGCTGTTGCATCGGGGGTGATTCTCGCGGTCATCGTGATCGCGAGTCTGTTCACGTACAAGCCACTGTTCGGTCTCGTGGTGATCGCTGCCTTGGCTATCGCGATGCGCGAGATGGTGCAGGCGTTCGCGTCGCGGGACATCAAGATCGCGCGCGTTCCGGCATACGGATCGGTCGTGCTTCTCCCGGTGGTCGCGTACTACGCCGGTCCGATCTGGCAGTTGGTGGCAACGGGCGCCCTCGTGCTGTTGGCCATGCTGTGGCGGATCCGTCGCGGCGTCGATGGTTACGTCCGCGACATCACCGCATCGGTCTTCGTGATCGTCTACCTGCCGTTCATGGCGGGATTCTTGATGCTCACCTTGGCTACGGACAACGGTCCGTGGCGCGTGATCGTCTTCATCCTGCTGACCATCTCCAACGACATCGGTGGGTACTTCGCCGGCATCTTCTACGGCAAGCACCCGATCGCCGCGTCGATCAGCCCGAAGAAGTCCTGGGAGGGCTTCGCCGGATCAGTACTCATGCAGTCCGTAGTAGGAGCGCTGTCCTTCATGTTCCTGCTCGACGCCCCGTGGTGGCAGGGGGTGATCGCCGGACTCGTGCTCACCATCACTGCGACCGGCGGAGACTTCGCGGAAAGCGCCATCAAGCGAGACCTCGGAATCAAGGACATGGGTTCCTTCCTTCCTGGACACGGCGGCATGATGGATCGCCTTGATTCCCTGGTACCGAACGCCTTCGCATCGTGGGCGCTGTTCACGGTGTTCTTCGGATCCAACGGGGTCGGTCTGTGATGGTCAGTCCGTAATGGTCGATCTCGTTCTCGAAGCTCCGGCGCGCGGTAAGCCACCCGCGCACTTGCTGGACATGTCTCGCAGCGAACGTCGCGAGGCCATGAAGGAGTTGGGTTTGCCGGCCTTCCGCGCCGACCAGGTATCGACGCACCTATTGGTCCACCTGCAAGACGATGCGCAGCAGTGGACCGACATCTCCGCGTCCGATCGAGACAAGTTGAAGGGCGTACTTCCGAGCCTGCTGGAGCCGATACGAACCGTCGCTTGCGACGATGGCACCACGATCAAGACTTTGTTCCGACTGCATGACGGATCGCTCGTGGAGTCGGTGTTGATGCGCTACCCCGATCGAGTGACGATGTGCATCTCCTCGCAAGCCGGATGCGGAATGAATTGCCCCTTCTGCGCCACCGGACAGGCGGGGTTGACCCGGAATCTGTCCACCGCGGAGATCGTCGGGCAAGTGCTTGCCGGTGCAAGGTCCCTGGCGGCTGGTGAAGTTCCCGGGGGCCGCGGGCGCGTTAGCAACATCGTCTTCATGGGGATGGGTGAACCCCTCGCCAACTACCGCAGCGTTGTGGCCGCGCTGCACCGATTCGTGGATCCACCACTCGAAGGTTTGGGCATGAGTGCGCGCGGAATCACCGTCTCGACCGTGGGATTGGTGCCGCGCATTCGGCAGCTGGCCGAAGAAGGCATGCCGGTCACCCTCGCGGTATCCCTGCACGCACCCGATGACCACCTGCGGGACAGCCTGGTGCCGATCAACAATCGCTGGAAGGTCTCCGAAGTCCTCGACGCAGCATGGTTCTATGTCGAGCGAACCGGTCGCCGGGTCAGCATCGAGTATGCGCTGATCAAGGACATCAACGATCAACGTTGGCGTGGCGAACTGCTAGGACAAATGCTTGCCGGGCACCTGGTGCATGTGAACCTGATTCCACTCAATCCCACCCCTGGTTCGAAATGGACGGCGTCCTCGCCACAGACTCAGGCCGATTTCGTGGCTGCATTACGCGAGGCGGGGGTGGCGGTCACCGTACGGGATACGCGCGGTCGGGAGATCGACGGCGCCTGCGGGCAGTTAGCGGCAATGGAGTCCCCGTAGGGCGAAGTCATGGAAGACTCATTGGCCATGGAGGAGTCCGTTACCCCCCCGACCGATCGCCCGATGTGGGTCGAGGTGGTCTTCTCGGCCATCCGAACCATCGTGGGAATGGTCTTCATCTTCTGGCTCCTGAGCCTGGTGCCGGAGAAGAGCGACCCCCGGGTCTCCGTACCGGTCACGCTGCTGCTCATCGGGATGGCGATCTACGCCCTGGTACTGCGATGGCAGCTCAAGCGTGTGGTCAAGTCCGAACGCCCCGGCCTGGTCGCCACGGAGTCGCTGATCTTGAGTGCGGCTCTATTCATCGCGATCTTCAGTGCCATCTACGTCATCATCGAAGGTGACCACCCGGGATCCTTCACCGAGCCCATCGATCACTTCACCGCTGCCTACTTCACCCTCACGGTCCTAGCCACCGTGGGCTTCGGTGACATCACCGCGGTCACTGACACTGCGCGCTTCATCGTCATGATGCAGATGGCCCTAGGCCTGGGTTTCCTGGCAGTCATCATCAAAGTCTTCACCGGTGCTGCGCAGCGAGCCCGCCAAGCCCGTGAAGATAAGCGGCGCGCTCATGAGGATGGTGAAGCGCGATCGTGATGGGTTCCTACCACGACGCCTATCGCAAAAGTCTCGATGATCGAGAGGGTTTTTGGCGCAGCGCCGCCGGGTTGATCGATTGGCAGAGGGCTCCCGAACAGATCCTGGACGATGCGAATGCTCCGCTGTATCGCTGGTTTCCCGATGCCGCGCTCAATACCTGCTTCAATGCCGTGGATCGCCACGTGCGTGACGGTCGGGGTAACCAGCCCGCCATCATCTACGACAGTCCACTCACCGGACGTCAAGAAACCTGGAGCTATCGCGAACTGCTCGACCAGGTGTCGACCTTCGCAGGGGCCTTGGCGAACCTGGGGGTAACCAAGGGGGATCGAGTCGTCATCTACATGCCGATGATTCCCCAGACCGTTGTTG
>CAZQRR010000119.1:0-6106 GCA_964595675.1 uncultured Rubrivirga sp.
CTCGCGGCGCTTGCCGTTCGCCTCGAGCGACCCCTCGCGCGCGGTTTCGTCGTCGTCGCCTTAGTCGTCAACGCGATAAGCGCATTCCTCGATCAAGTGGGCGCACTCGATATCGCGTACGCCGTGGCCGTGGTGGCGAGCTTGCTCCTGGTGCTCTGGTCGTGGCGACCGACGGGTTCACCAGCAAGTTAGACCACCTCGTGCAACACCCGCACCGTGGAATCGGAATGGGCGACGCGGAACGGTTCGAGTTCGTCGTCCCACGGCGTACCGATCAGCCGATCGATCTCCTCGACCATCTGCTGGGCCTGATCCGCGCCGGCGGTTCGGGACCCTACGAGCAAACTGCGCAAACGATCCTCATGTACGAGCACATCACCGTGCACACCGATAGTCGCGCGGAACAGTCCGAGGTTGGGGGTGACTGCGTAGCGCTCCCCCTCCGAATCACCATTCGGGTCTTCTGTCACTTCGAACCGGATGGTCGAGAAGGCGACCAGCGCACTGGCGATCTTGGAGGCAGTTCCCCGGGGTCCGTGCCAGATGACCTCCGCGCGGACGTTGCCCGGCGCGATGGGCTGAGGAGCCCAATCCACATCGACGGTCGTTCCGAAGACGCGAGCTAGCGCCCATTCCAGATGCGGGGCTACTGCCGAGGAGCAGGTATGCACGAATAGGACACCGCGCCCGTGCGCGGGTCCTTTGTCCGGTCCGCCAGCAGCGCGGACATCGACTACGACCGTCATATCGCCTCCCGAAGTCGAGGGTCGCCTTCCCCTGCGTCCTCACCTCGGGCGTGCTGGTTCAGGATAACCCCAAGGGGGCAGCGGTAGTGTGCGCGCTGTCCGTGTGTTGGCGCGCAGCGCTGCAGAGCACAGGTAGCACCGAGAGCACCGAGAGCACCGAGAGCAACGAGAGCACCCAGAGCACCCAGAGCATTTGGAGCCCTGAGAACACTCAGAGCACTGCATGAGGAGACGAGCAGATGGCAATCGCAACCCCCGCCCCCCGAGTACTTGCCGACGTGGTCGCCCGCAGCTGGGTAGCCAACCTGGTCCTGGTGCTCGGAGGTTCGGCCTTCGTGGGCATCAGCGCCCAGGTGATCATTCCCTTGCCTTTCACTCCCGTTCCCCTCACCTTGCAGACCTTCGCGGTGCTGCTCGTCGGGGCGGCACTCGGGACCTGGCGCGGAGTGGCTTCGATGGTGGTGTACGCCGCCGTGGGGAGCGCAGGCGTTCCGTGGTTCTCCGGCGGATCCTCCGGATGGGGCGGGGCGAGTTTCGGCTACATCCTCGGATTCATCGTGGCCGCGGGCGTGGTTGGTCACCTCGCTGAGAAGGGTGCGACCTTGACCCCGGTGCGCACCGCAGGATTGATGGTCGTTGGGAACGTCGTCATCTACGCGATCGGCGTCACGTATCTGAAGTTCGCAATCGATGCCACGTGGTCGACTGCACTCGCGTTGGGTGTCGTGCCGTTCCTCCTCGGCGATGCCCTGAAGATCGCCCTGGCCGCGGGGCTGCTTCCGGGTACCTGGCGGCTGCTATCGCGTGCCGGCTTCAATCGCTGAGAGCACTACGCGCCCGCTAGGGAAGCGAGCACTTCGTCCACGACGTCCGTCGTTGTGGCCGGGTGCAAGAAGGCGAGTCGGCCCACCGGCTGTCCGTACCATGAACTCGACGTGACGAACGCCGTCTGCTGTGCAAGGAGTGCGTTCGACCAGCGCTCGTAGTCCGCTACATCCCATCCGTGCCGACGGAACAGAACGATGCTCAACTCCGGGTGACGCACCAGATCCAGGTGGGGACTCTCCTCGATCTTCTCTGCCGCGTACGCCGCTAGACGCACACCCGCATCCACCGCATCTCGGTAGGCATCAAGGCCATTCACCGCAAGCGAGAACCACAAAGCCATACCGCGTGCCCGTCGAGTCAGGTGGAACGCGAGGTCACTGGGATTGAGATCGTCGTTGCCATGGATCACATCCAGGTACGAAGCATCCTGGGTGTGAACTTGACGGGCGAGGTACGGATCTCGGTAGATGAGCGCAGCCGAATCGAATGGTGCGAACCACCACTTGTGGGGATCCATAACCAGCGAGTCCGCGCGCTCGATGCCGGAATAAAGCGGCTTGAGCCGGGGCACGAGCAGACCTGCGCCACCATAGGCACCGTCGACGTGCAGCCAGAGGCTCCGCTCCCGGGCGAAATCGGCGGCGGACGCGATGTCGTCGACGATTCCGGCGTTGGTTGTGCCGGCTGTTGCCACCACTGCGACCAGATTCGCTGCCCCGTCCCGGTTGTGCTCGACCGCTCGATCGATGGCATTCCTGGTGAGCCGGCCATCGATGGTCTGAGCGATGAGCGGGCGCATACCGGTTATGCGAAGTGCGTTGGCGATGGATGAATGGCTTTGATCGCTGACCAAAACGTGCGGAACGGCAACTTTCAGTCCACGCTCCTCGGCGGTGTCTCGTGCGACCACGAGCGCGGACAGGTTCCCCGCCGAACCGCCGGACACGAACGTTCCTCCGGCACTTTCCGGCAGCGACGCAGCATCAGCCATGACACGCAAGGCAGCGTTCTCGGCCATGACCGCGCCAGCTGCCTCCAGCCATGAACAACCTTGGAGCGACGACGCCGACACCACCATGTCGAACAACAGCGAGGCCTTGGTCGGCGCTGCTGGGATGAACGCGAAGAAACGAGGGCTGTCGGCGGACAGGACGGTATCGGCCAGGTGGTCGATGTACACGCCGAGGACTTCCTTGGCCTCGCGCGGTCCATCGCCGATGAGTCCGTCCATGACGTCGTGCATGGCTGCGCGATTACCGAGGCCATCGACCGGAGCTTCGGGAAGTTCCAACCGCTCGGTCACGTAGCCGAGGATCAACTCGAGCATCGCCGGATCTAGGTGGTGCATGCGGGCGGGGTCCAGATTGGATGACTGCGTCGACATGACTGCAGGGCTCCTTGACTGACGAGCGCGCCGACAGCCTTCCTGCCAGCGGGCGCTGCTGGGCATGCTACGTGAAGTGGCTTACGACCTCGATGCCTTGGACCGCAGGAGCCCAGCGGTGCGCGCAACCACGAGCAACCAGACAGCGATCGTGATGATGGCAGCCAGTGAGGACACCACGAGCACCGCATTGGAATCGACCACCTCGGCCACGGCGGCCATCGACAATGTCATCGCAGCCAAGGGAAACACGAAACCCCACCAGCCTGGGTGGAAGGGCACCCCTTCACGTCGAGCACGCAAGAGGTCGATTGTCGCGAAGACCGACCACCACAACCCGAAACCGATACCAGCCGCAGACACGACGAGGCCGAGGGCTACCGCCTGCTCGGGAATCACTGCGGACTGCGCACCGACTTCCAGCACCCGCAGTAACGACAGACCCAGAACCCCAGCCGGCGCGAGAGGAATCCACAACGACGGAGCCATCGGTGCGGGAATCGGCGTGCGGAACGCTAGACGAGCCACCAGCACCGACAAGAGGGCGACGAACAGCAATGCGCCTACGCCCCAAAATGCCAACGCCAATACGAATAGCCAGGGCGCTTGGTCGGGCACAGCGTTGATGATGGGCACGAATCCCAGTGGCACCAACAGATTCATCACCGGCGGGATGAGCCATCCCCCGTTCACGCCTTCCAAGCCCACACCCGATCGTCCGATCGAGGTCGCCCACCAGGCGGATAACACGATGGCGATCGAGGCGCCGACCACGAGCAGCACGGCGTCGATCACCACAGCCACGTTCTGTCCGACGAGTGCGGGACCCACGCGTCCCCAGGCCACGGCAAGCACCAACAGGCCAGCCGGGAAAGTTGCGAGCATGGCTCCATGTGCGGGATCGGCCAGCTCCGATGCGAGGGCTCCGCGATCGGTGAGTCTGCGCAGGTAGCGCGGCCACAACGCGAGGCCAGCCAAGGATGCTGCGAGGAGTGTGCCGATCGCGACGATGTCCATGAAGTCCCACGACCACGCTTGAGCCTGGGACGCGAAAACCAAGGAGACCGCTCCGGTTCCCATGACTACCCCGAACCAGGCGGGATGGTGGTGGACGCTCGCTTTGCCCGCACTCGTCACGCCTTCGCCTCCCTCGACTCGGGTATATACCCCATGGGGTATGTTACCGGGATGTCGAGCATCGAAGCGCTTCGCATGTGGACCCTGCGTCGTTGGCTGACAGCCCTGATCGCCGGTATCGGCGTTGCCGCGCTCGTGGCGTTGCCGACCGCAGTGATCCCCAACCCCATCTTCGGTCGCGCCATTGAGGTGACCTGGTGGTCCTACCCGGTGGTGATCCTCAGCGGCATCTTCGGCGGCCTCCTAATCGCCACCTACGTGCGCGAACCCGGACACGAGGAGATCGACAAGGCAGCGAAAGTGGGAACGGTCGGTGGCTTTCTGGCCTTCTTCGCCGTGGGCTGTCCGGTGTGCAACAAACTCGTGCTTCTCGCCCTCGGTGCCTCCGGGGCTATGTCCTGGTTCGCTCCGGTGCAACCGTTCCTCGCGGTGGCATCCGTTCTGGTGATGGCGTGGGCCGTCCACATCCGCTTGAAGGGCATGTCCTCCTGCGCGGTGCCCCAGCTGCCAGCAGACTCCTCTGTATGACAGATCGATGGATCGTCGCCAGCAGCGGCGGTTTCGTGGGCACCGGCCTGTGGGGTGTCATGCGCCCTGGGCGCGTGTTCCATCGGGCGCTGGAGTTGTCCGGCAAAGACCGGCCCCGGGTGCTGTTGGTCCTCACCGCGTCCGGCGATGATCCGCAGTACCTCGCAGCCATGTACTCCGCTCTTTCCGACACTAAGTGCGATGTCGACCACCTTGCCCTCTTCCCTCAACCCAACCGCGTGGTCGACGAGGCAATCGATGCCGCCGATGTCATCTGGGTGGGCGGTGGTTCGGTCGCCAACCTGCTCGCGCTCTGGCGCCTACACGGAGTGGATTCAGCGCTGCGCCGCGCATGGGAATCGGGTGCGGTGCTCGGCGGTGTGAGCGCCGGTTCGATCTGTTGGCATGTGGGCGGCCCCACCGATTCCTTCGGCAAGCAACTACAGCCGGTCACTGATGCGCTTGCGTTCTTGCCCTACGGCAACGGGGTTCACTACGACTCGGAAGAACAACGACGACCCCTGCTCCACGCACTCGTCAGTGACGGAACGCTCCCCATGTCCTACGCCACCGATGATCGGGTGGCAATCGTGTATCAGGGAACACAGCCTGTCGAAGTGGTCAGCGACGTTCCCGATACAGACGCTGGCGCCTATCGCGTGTATTTGACAGGAGGCGAAGTCACCGAAGAGCGTCTCCCTCCGGGCTCCATCGCGCTCTAGCGCAGACCTACACAGCTCCGGAATAGTGAACACCGGGAAATTGAAGGGCTATCCCCTCACTTGGTCCCGATACCTCGGCATTTCCTTGACTTTCCGCGGCGCTCCCGCCTGACTTGGCGCGTTGATCGCTCACCACCATCGAGGGAGTCTTGCTCATGAACGTGGATCGCCGTTCATTTCTCATCGGCAGCGCTTCGACGACCACCTTGGCTGCACTCTCCATCGGCGGGGCTGCAAGCTCCCTGAGTACGACCTCGGTCTCTCCTGCAACGGCACTTCGCAGACTTGAGCGCGGCAACACGCGCAGCGCGAATGGACGAACCGTCCAACGGAACTACTCTCCCGTGGGAAGGACGCCAGGCAAGGGTCAACAGCCCTTCGCTGCGATCGTTACATGCTCGGATTCCCGAACTGTCCCCGATGCGATGTTCGACTTGGCACCGGGCAACCTATTCGTAGTCCGGAACGCCGGTAACTCGATCGAATCCGTGGGTCTAGGCAGCCTCGAGTTCGCAGCAGCAGTGTTGGGTGTCTCCCTGATCGCGGTGATCGGGCACACCGAGTGTGGTGCGGTGATCGCAACCGAGGACAGTGTGCGTACCGGTGAACTTCCCCCTCCATCCATCGACAGCGTCGTGCAAGCCATCGCTCCGGCGCTCCGGGGTCTTCCTTCCGGCGCCACTATCAACGACGCCATCGCCTCGAACGCCCGCTACCAAGCCCAGCAGATTGAGAACTCAAGTTCGACTCTCGCCGAAATG
>CAZQRR010000120.1:0-6037 GCA_964595675.1 uncultured Rubrivirga sp.
TTCGTGTGCTCGCTGGTATTCGCCGAGGGCGGCGACGTTGGCGTCGTTATCGGTAATGACCGGGATCCCGAGGGCCTGCTGGAGTTGCTGGGAAAGCGGGAGGTCGTCCCAGCCGTGGGTGTGCATCGAGCGGATGCAGGTTTGAGTGGGGAAATCGAATTGGCCGCCGAAGGCCACGCCGGCGGCTTGGGCCTGGTTCGTCCAGGGCGCGCAGGTGGCGACGATGCGCTCGATCGCCTCGGCGGCGGACGGTGGGCTCGGCCAGGTGGCGTGCTCGAGGACTACGTCGTCGTTCATCAACGCGGCGGCGGTCTTGGTGCCGCCTATGTCGATCGCGAGGATGAGCACGCGGGGAACGGTAGCCGGGGAGCGGTTGCCAAGGTGGGGATCCCGGGGTGTTCGACGCCCCGAGGCGGGCAAGGGTGCTAGGAAGGAGCCATGGCCGAGCAGCAGGAGTCCATCGAGCCGCGTACGGCACTATTGCCGGGGCGCCGCTCGCTGATGGTGCGCCTCACCGCGAACGAGGGCATGCGTCCGGCGCTGCTGGACCTGCTGAACACCTACGCCGATGGGTTGGCCGAGGAGCCGGGCACCGAGTTGTTCATCGTGTCGATGGATCCGGGCGATGCGAACATCGTGTGGTTGTACGAGATCTTCGCCGACGAGGATGCGGAGAACGCGCACCGCTCCTCAGCCGGTTTCGGTGAGTTGATGAACGCGATGCCGCCGATGCTCGATGGGCCACCGGCGGTGCTGCGGACGGTGCCGTTGCGGATGAGCTTGCAGGAGCAGGTGCTGAGTGAGGAGTGGGACTTCTGATCGGGAGCGACAAGCTCATCTTCACTGCGTGCTGCAACTGAGCACGACCCGCGCTCGGCACCGAAGAAGCCTCGACTTTGAGTGCACCTAGCTACCTGCGCGTCCTGCACCGCATAGGCAAACGAGGACTCTTCCCTTCTCGTGCGCCATCGCTCATACTTCGCTCGAGCTCAATGGTGGGCTTTGTCTGGGAGGGTGCAGATGCGGCGTGTGATCGGTGTTTCGGTGGCGTGTGGTGCGTTGGTGGTCGCAGGGCTCACTCCTGCGGCGGCCGCGGACCTGTCCAGCCAGGACGTGGGCGAGGCCTACTCGATCCTGATGACTCCCGCCGAGGCGAGGTCGCTCGCGGGCGGAACCAAGTTGATGCGTGTCTTCGCGGTGGCTAGCGCCATCGGAGCCAAGCCGGACACCCCGTGGCTTTGTGACCTGACCGGCGAGGAGGAAGTCGAGGGCAAGGGTGGTGAGGAGACCGTGTCCTCGGAGTACCTATCCCAGCGCGGTCAGGCCGTTGGCGATGCCTCCCAGGAGATCCACGTCTTCCGCACGGCCAAGCAGGCCAAGGCCGCGTACGACGACATCGTGCGCAAGATCAAGCAGTGCGAAGGTTCTCAGCAACCCGCAGCCGACGACGGTGGATCGATAGCGGAAGGCAACGAGCCCGGTGGCCTCACCACGATGCTCACGAACGGGTCGAAGAAGGCCGCCGACGGCGATCCGTTCCTATGGGTGCGCTCCACGACCTCGATCGCCGGAGTGGACGGATTCGAGTCCTACGAGTACTCCACGGTGCGGCACTTCGGTCGCTACCTACAGATCCTCCAGGTGCAAAGCGAGGGAACGGGTGCACCGGCCTTGACCACGAAGCAGATCCGCACCGCAGATCGCCTGACCGATTCACTCGGGGATCGCTGGCGCTCGAACTTCTCCTGACGCACGTAGTGCCGCGCACGATGCGCGTGTACGTACGGCTCTACGGCACAGGTCGCACGTCGAGTCCGGGGATTTTCGCGAAGTCCTTCTCATTGCGTGTGTACAGCGGTAGATCATGCCTGAGGGCGGTTGCTGCGATAAGTGCATCGAAGGCTCGGGCGCGTGACTTTCTACCGTTCTCACGCATCGCAGTGGCAACAATGGCGAACCTGCGAGCACAAGCATCATCAAAAGGCAGCGGATCGAAGGAGGCCTCTGCCTGCTGAAGCACGAGCTGACGCGCTTGCTTCGTCTTCGCGTCCTTCGCAAGTTGAGGGCCAACGCTGAGTTCAGCGAGCGTTACGGAACTGATAGTCGGGAATGCGGGGAGCTCGTCCACGGACAGGGTTGGCAGGTCGATAACCACGCTGGTGTCTAACAGCCCGAACTTCGGTACCGGCGGCAAGGAGGTCATAAATCGAGATCCAGGATCTCGCCGATGTCCTCGCGCAGTTGATCACCGTCGATGACCGGCACGTTCTTCCACCGCTCAAGGAGTGCCGCAGTGCTCAGGCGTGGGGTGGGAAGCGGCGACAACAGGGCCACGGGGGTGCCATCACGAGTGATCGTCATTGATTCGCCGCCCTCGACTCGATCCAGGATCTGGCCACCGTAATTGCGCAGTTCGCGAACGGAAACCTCCTCCATGGCGTTAGTGTATCACCGGTGAGACGCCTCGGGCTTCCGAATATTCCCGGCTGAAGGAACTAGCTGAACGGCGGGCGATCGTCGAACTTGATCGACGCCCGGCCGGCCGCGCGCCACACGCGCGCAATCGCGTCGGTGTCTTCCTCAGTGATCAGGTTGCCCATCACGCGCAGGGCGATCGTCATCAAGAACTGCGAGCGCATGCCCACCGGTCCGAACGTGGTGAGGAAGCCCGGGACGGTGAGCAGTCCAGCAAGACGTCGGGCGATCGAGAACGCAAGGCCGTAGTGCTCGCGCAAGGTAGCCGGCCACGTGGTGGCGTAGTTGTTGGTAGTGGAGGCGAGTAGCTCGGCAGCAAGTCGTCCGGTCTCCAGGCCGTAGTCGATGCCTTCGCCGTTCAGCGGGTTCACGCATCCGGCGGCATCGCCGACGAGCATCCAGTTCGGGCCGGCAACACCGCTCACCGCACCACCCATCGGCAACATCGCCGACCACGCCCCGCGCAGTTCACCTTCGAGTTCCCAATCGGCGCGCTGTTGGTCGGTGTAGTGCTTGATGAGCTGTCGCAGGTTCACATCGGCCGGCCGCTTATCGGTGGCGAGCGTGCCCACGCCGATGTTCACTTCACCATCGCCGAGCGGGAAGATCCAGCCGTAGCCGCTAAGAAGTTCGTTCTGCGTGCCGCGCAGTTCGAGGTGACTGGAGATCCACGGATCATCACTTCGACCGGATTCGATGTATGCGCGCGCGGCAACCCCGTATGCGGTGCTGCGATGCCATTCGCGTCCGAGCACTCGGCCGAGTTGACTGCGCACGCCGTCGGCCACGATCAGTCTGTTGCACTCGATACGCGAGGTTTGCTTCTCCGCGTTCGAGAAGACAACAGCGACGACGCGACCACCGGCGTCGCGTTCCACGTCGGTTGCGCGCAGCCCCTCGACCGGTGTCACGCCCGCTTCGAGGGCGACCTTGCGGATCGCGTCGTCGAGCTGGAGGCGCGGCGCGGCACTTCCGTAATCGGGCAGGGAGCCGCCTGGCCAGGGCAGGTAGAGCGTCTGGCCGAAGCCGGCGGCACGCAGACCTGCGTTGCGCGCGCGGGTGGTGATCCATTCGGAGGCGCCCAGGGCGTCGAGCTCGGCGATGGCGCGCGGGGTGAGGCCGTCGCCGCAGGGCTTGTCGCGGGGAAAGACTTCGGCATCGGCGAGGGTGACCTCCAGGCCTGCACGGGCAGCCCAGGCGGCAGCGGCCGAGCCGGCGGGGCCGGCACCTACGACCAAAACGTCCGTTTTCATGGCCCGCCCATTCTCCGATGGGTTCCGGGCCGGCGCAGCGCGGGCCCCCGGACCTACACCCTCCCTTCCCTGATGCGGCGTCAATCGTCGGGCCGATTCTTCGAATTTCGGCCCGACCTCTGACGCCGCATCGGGGAAGGGTTAGGGACGCGACTCGGATGCCAGGAGTGACTCCTTGACCTCCAGGCCCCAACCGAAGCCACCGAGCGTGCCGTCCGTGCGGATCACCCGATGGCACGGGATCGTCAGCGGGACCCGGTTGGCGCCGCACGCACTGCCTACCGCGCGGATCGCCGCGGGTTCGCCGATCTCCTCGGCGATGTCTGCGTAGCTGCGGGTTTCGCCGTACGGGATCTCGCGCAGCGCAGCCCACACCCTCGCCTGGAATGCCGTGCCGGTCACATCAACGGGCAGCTCCGGTGCGTGCTTGCCTTCGGCGATCAGGCGCAGGGCGCGCATCACGTCGCGCATAGCGCGATCGTCGCGCTCGAGGATCGCGTGGGGGAACTCCTCGCGGATACGCATTTCGTCGTCGGCAGCACGCACCCGCGAATCAGCACCCGGGTGGGTCAGGAAGCAGATTCCGCGTGGCCCGGCAACGCACGTGAGTCGTCCCACAGCAGAGTCACACGTCGACCACAGCAACAGGTGCTGGGGTGCGCCCGCGGCGAAGTCCGCAGGCGTCATGCCCAGCCGCGTCGACGCCCTCTCGTAGAACGCTCGAACCGATCCGTAGCCGGAGTCGTAGATCGCATCGGTGACCGATGCCGACGTGCGTAGCGTGTGACGGGCGTTCATCGCGCGGACGCTTGCGCCGTATTGGCGGGGCGTAACGCCCAAGACGTCGTGGAAATCCCGCTGCAGCTGTCGAGTACTGCACTCGGCGAACTCGGCCAACTGTGAAACAGGCAACGGACCGCCGGCAGCATGCATCGCCCGGCAAGCCACGGCCACGCAGGAAGAGCGGTTGTGCACGGGGTAACGCTAGGGCTAGGGCAAATCCGACCCACTCCGTTTTGCGCCAACAGAGTCGCAAGCCATCGCATGCTCGCGAGTGGCGTATGCGGTGCCGGTTATCCGCATGCTGACCGAGCGCTTGGTCGGTGAGAGGCCCGCAGCCAGGAAGTCGAGCACCACGATGAAGGCCAACCAGAGCACGCCGAGGAATGCGATCGGCAGCCACCTGATCATCCATCGCACCGCCACAGCCCACCGTGGTGCAGGCGTGATGCCGTCACGCGATCGAACGAGCACCATGTGCACCGATGCGACACCCGGTCCCGCGCGATCGCGGCGAAGCGCTGGAACCAGCACGAACAACGCGAAGGTGATCACGATGTTCACCACGGCCACTTCGATTTCCGGAACGAGCGGTCGCTGCTCAAGTGCTCGCAGCACCAGTAGCACGATCACGACGGCCAAGAGGTAGACGTACACATCGAGCAACACACCCACGCCCTCGCGCACCAACCGGGGCGGGCCAGGGTCCGGTTGACGGGTCGGCATCGGATCGGGCAACCAGCGTCGAAGCAGCACACCCAAGAACCAGCCGAGCACCCCACCGGCGGTGTTCGTGATGAGGTCATCCACGTCGGCGAGGCGATACGGACACTGCGCCAAACCCCACAGGCCTGTTCCTTGGGTCAGCTCGATGGACAAGGACACCGCCAACGCGATGAGCGTCGTCGTCATCAAGGAACGCCGGGATCGATACGCCAGGAAGAAACCGAGCGGTACGAAGAACACGACGTTCATCGCCACCTGCAAGAACACCCCCGAGGTGAGTGTTTGCAGGAGCGTGTGATCCGAGGCGTAGGCGGTGACGTCTTCGAGGGAGGCGAACGGTCGCAACTGCCAGTAGGAGCGATCGGCATGCTTCGCGCAGTAGCCGGCGTCGAAGTCCGGGAAGGGGAAGAGCGTGAAGGCCACCAGCGCGGAGGCGTAGAGGACCACCGCCGCGGCGACGAACGCCGGCCACCCTGCGAAGCGGCCGAAGCGGGAATATTGACGGGAAATGAACGGTGCGGCGAAGAGGAACGTCAAACCGGTGAAGAAGATGATGGCGTAGCCGAATTCGGTGAGCCAGACCTGCACGAGGGATACCGAACCATGGAAAGGGTGACCGGGCTTGCATTCCATATACCCCCCGGGGTACCCTCCTCCGGACAACGATGCCCCGGATCTGCCGGCCCAGCCTCCAGCGGATCCACAACGTGAAGGAGTGCCCTATGTGCAGTCCCGCTCCATGCCGCCAGTGCGGAAAGGTCACGTGGAGTGGCTGCGGCGCGCACGTGGACGAGGTCATGGCA
>CAZQRR010000121.1:0-6030 GCA_964595675.1 uncultured Rubrivirga sp.
CGCACGTCGTGGCAGAAGTACTTGCCCCCGAACTGCGCCCCGATGCCGAAGGCTTGGGTCATGCGAAGTACTTCAGCCTCCATTTCCAAGTCGCGATAACCGTGACCTGCGTCCGTGCCGTGGATGGGAAGGTCGTCCAGGTAATGGGCGCTTGCCAATTTCGCAGTCTTGAGCGTGTACTCCGCGCTGGTTCCGCCAACCACGATCGCTAGGTGGTAGGGCGGGCATGCTGCGGTTCCGATCATTCGAAGCTTCTCATCCAAGAAGCGTGCGAAGGCTTCGGGTTTCAAGAGAGCGGTGGTTTCCTGGAACAGGAAACTCTTGTTCGCGCTGCCGCCACCTTTCGCCATGAACAGGAAGTCGTAGCTGGTTTCGTGTCCGGGATGGGTGTCTGCGTAGATCTCGATCTGTGCGGGCAGATTGCTGCCGGTGTTTCGTTCCTGCCACATACTCAGCGGCGACAACTGCGAATAGCGCAGATTCAGCTTCTGGAATGCGTCGTAGACGCCGCGTGCGATGTGCTCCTCATCCTGTCCGGTGGTCCACACGTTCTGTCCGCGTTTGCCCATGACGATCGCCGTGCCTGTGTCCTGACACATCGGCAGGACACCTCCAGCTGCGATGTTCGCGTTCTTCAGCAAATCCAGTGCCACGAAGCGATCGTTCGGACTCGCCTCCGGGTCTTGCAGGATCAATGCGAGTTGCGCGAGATGTGCTGGCCTGAGCAGATGCGAGATGTCGTGAATGGCCTCGTAGGTGAGCAGGCGAAGCACCTCGGGTTCGATGTGCAGGAACGTTCGACCGCCGGCTTCGATGGTGGAGATGCCCTCGGAAGTGATGAGTCGGTACGGCGTCTGATCACCGCCGTGATCACGTGAGCCGGCTTCCTTGGGCAGTAGGTCCGTATACGAGAAATCCACACCGCAAGCGTAGGCCTACCACCGGTTCAGTGCGTCGCGGTCGAGGTGGCGTCAGTCACGTTCACCGCTGAAGTCGACCGACGCGTAGGTGGACAACTTGGCGAGGCGGTGCTCGCTGCGAACCTCTCGGATGGTGCCGCTCTTGCTGCGCATCACGATCGAGTGGGTTGTCGGACCCTCGGGCGTGTATCGGACGCCTTCCATGATCTCGCCATCGGTGATCCCGGTGGCGCAGAAGAAGATGTTGTCCCCCGACACCAGATCACCCGTGTTGAGGATTCGGTCGAGGTCGTGACCAGCATCTAGTGCTGCTCGTCGCTCACCTTCGTCGCGCGGCCACAGTCGACCCTGGATCGAGCCACCAAGGCACTTCATGGCGCACGCAGCGATGATCCCCTCCGGTGTGCCACCGATGCCGGCGAGCATGTCGACTCCCGTGCCGTGTCGTGCTGCCATGACCGCACCGGCAACATCGCCATCCACGATGAACTTGATGCGCGCACCGGCCTTCCGTACTTCATCGACCAATGAGTCATGCCGGGGCCGATCCAGGATGCACACGGTCAGGTCGGCCACTCGCTCGCCTTTTGCCTTCGCCACCTGCTGCAGGTTCCACTCGATTGGCGCCGTTATGTCGATTGCGTCAGCGCTGTCGGAACCCACCACGAGTTTCTCCATATAAAAGACCGCACTCGGATCGAACATCGCACCGCGCTCGGCGACCGCGATGACGGAGATCGCGTTCGTCATTCCCTTCGCCGTGAGCGTGGTGCCGTCGATGGGGTCGACCGCAACGTCTACCTCCGCGCCCGTGCCGTCGCCCACTCGCTCCCCGTTGAAGAGCATCGGAGCGTCGTCCTTCTCACCCTCGCCGATCACCACCACACCATCCATCGACACACTGCTGATCAGTGTTCGCATGGCATTGACTGCGGCACCGTCTGCACCGTTCTTGTCGCCTCTCCCCACCCAACGAGCAGCAGCCATAGCCGCCGCTTCGGTGACCCGAACCAGTTCCAGAGCCAAGTTGCGGTCGGGCGCTTCGGGGTTGCGGGCGTCCATCCGGTCAGGCACGCGGTCAGGCATACGGTCAGCGTAGTGAGAGGTCGGGTGGTTGTGTCCGGCTCTGTCGCGTGAATGGCGGCCATGGCCGATGATGTCCAAGTGAGCACTCCTGAGCCGACAGGGCGCCCCATGCGCGGGCTGCGCCAGAGCATCGGGGACATGATCCGCTCGATGTTGGTGGTGTTGGCCGTCGTGGGGGCGATCCTGCTGGTCACCTGGCGCCCGCAACCCGATGCGATTCGTGAAGTCTCGTTGGAGCCCCTGGTGACGATGGCCAGCAACCAAGCCGGGTTCCCGGTATTCGTGGTGGACCGCGATCTCCAGCCTACGAGCGTGCGGTGGGAGTCCACCGAGGGTTCCGATGGAGAGTTGGTCTGGCACGTGGGTTACGTGACGCCGACTGACGAATACCTCCAGTTGAGCCAGTCCCTGGCCGAGAGCGAGACGTACGTAGCGGAGCAAACCTCCGACGGTGTTGCTTTGTCGGACTACGCGGACTTGCCGGCTGCTGTGCAGCAACTGACGGCCGAGGGCTGGGTACCACTCATCGCGGAAACCACCCAGCCTCGTCGCTCGCTCCTACGAACCAACGACGGTTCGACGACAGTCCTCAGCGGTACCGGCTCTTGGTCCGAACTCGGAGACGCAGCCCGCCATCTGGTCTTGCCTTAATCGTCACCCTCGTCGGTGGGTGCTGCTGCCTGCAGCTTCTCGCGTGCGTCGTCGAGCCAGCGGGTGCACACCGCAGCAACCTCCTCACCCCGCTGCCACAGGCCAAGCGACTCCTCGAGACTGAGCCCGCCCGATTCGAGTTTGGCCACGATGGCGGCGAGTTCCTCGCGGGCTTCTTCGAACCCGAGTTCATCGGCCATGGTGATTCTCCGATCGTGATGATGTACCGGTGACCGTCGCTTGCACGTTGCCAAGGTGTACGAAGATTTCGAGAGTATCGCCGGACGCCACATCACCCGGTCCGCGAACCACGGTGCCGTCAACACGTTGCACCACGGCGTAGCCACGCTCGAGTGTGGCCGCAGGCGACAGACTTCTGGTGCGAGCGAGGAGGTGGGTGACGTCGTTCGTCCAATTCTCGATCCGTGCGTCCACGATGCGGCGCATGCGCTGCTGGGAGTCCCTGATGAAGCGGGTCTCTTGATCCATGCGCCGGACGATGCTCGCCCGGCCGCGAACTAGCAGTTGCTGGATCCGTGCATCCTCCTCAGCGAACGAGGGGACGATCCGTTTTCCGGCATCCGTGGGAGTCGACGCGCGGTAATCGGCGGCTAGGTCCAAGAGCGGCGAATCCTGCTCATGCCCGATGGCGCTGACGATGGGCGTGGTAGCCGCCGCCACAGCGCGCACGAGTGATTCGTTACTGAAGGGAAGGAGGTCTTCGACGCTGCCGCCACCGCGGGTGATGACGATGACATCGACACCCTCGATGGCGTCGAGTTCGATCAGCGCATCGGTTACCTCGCGTACGGCATTGGCTCCTTGAACTGCAACTTCACGTATCTCGAACTGCGCCGCTGGCCATCGATCGCGTGCATTCACGACGACGTCGTGCTCAGCATCGCTGTTGCGTCCGCAGATCAGCCCGATCCGGCGGGGTAGGAAGGGGAGTGGCTTCTTGCGCTCCATCGCGAAGAGACCCTCGGCGGCCAGGGTTGCCTGCAACTGAGCAAGTCGGGCGAGTAACTCACCCAAACCCACAGCCCGCATGGATCGAGCTCGCAATTGCAGACTGCCACGTCCGGACCAGAACTCAGGCCTCGCCCAAACGATGATTCGTTGGCCGGCTTCGAGCGCAGGCTCCATGCGCCCGACGAGTTCGGAATCGGCGACCACCGACAGGGATACATCGGCCTCGGTATCGCGCAACACCAGGAACTGCATCCGAGCCCGGGGGCGCTCTCGGAACTCGGCAACCTGTCCTTCAACCCAGATCGCACCGAGCTTGCCGATCCAGTCTCCGAGCATCCGAGACACCGTGCGGACGGGTACCGGTGAATCGGGGCCCGTCTCGAGTGCCATGGTTGAAGCGTATGAGGGGCCACGACCGCCGCGTTGTGAATCCGTTCGACACGCATACGATGGAGGACATGTCGAACGCCCCAGCTGATCGCAAGGTTCTCCTGGCCGCCCCTCGTGGGTACTGCGCCGGTGTCGATCGGGCAGTGGTCACCGTGGAGAAGGCCCTCGACCTGTACGGATCTCCGGTGTACGTACGCAAGCAGATCGTGCATAACAAGCACGTCGTCGAGACTCTCGAGAAGCGCGGTGCGATCTTCGTCGACGAGGTGGAGGAGGTACCGGAGGGTGCCACGGTGGTTTTCTCCGCACATGGTGTCGCCCCCGAGGTCCACGAGCAGGCGGCGGATCGCGGCTTGAAGACCATCGATGCGACCTGCCCGCTCGTCACCAAAGTTCACTCCGAAGCCAAGCGCTTCGCTGCCGAGGGCTACGACATCATCTTGATCGGCCACGAAGGCCACGAAGAGGTGGTGGGGACGATGGGTGAAGCACCCGAAGCCATCACCTTGGTTGAGGACCCGAAGTCCGCAGAAACACTCGAGGTGAAGGATCCGGACAAGCTCATCTGGCTCTCACAGACCACCCTGTCGGTCGATGAGACCATGCAAACCGTCGACACCTTGAAAAGTCGCTTCCCCAACCTGATGAGTCCGCCGAGCGACGACATTTGCTACGCCACCCAGAATCGGCAGGTTGCCGTCAAGGAGATCGCCAAGAACAGCGACGTTGTGATCGTGGTCGGTTCCGGCAACTCGTCGAACTCCGTTCGGCTCGTGGAAGTCGCCCTCGACGCCGGTGCCGGAAGCGCTTATCGGGTGGATTCGGCAACCGAGATCGAGCCAGCGTGGCTCGAAGGAGCGTCGACCGTCGGAGTCACGAGTGGTGCATCGGTCCCCGACATCTTGGTCACCGAAGTTCTCGACTATCTGGCAGAGCGGGGTTTCGGGACGGTCGAGGAAGTGCAAACAGCCGAAGAGACCCTCGTTTTCGCCCTGCCGCCGGAGTTGCGCCGGGATATGAAGGCAGCTGCTGCCGCGTCAGCCGACTCGACGCCGTAGCGCGACGATCACCAGCGCGGCAGCCGTCGAGCCGAGAATCCACATCCAGTTCGAACCCAGCAGGAAGAAGACCACCACGGCTCGACTGGTGAGACCGGAGGCGTTCACGCCCACCTGACCGGCGGTGATGGCCGCCACGAAGAAGGCGATGGCTGGGGCGAATATCGCGTTGATTCCATCGTGGGTTCGCACCGTGAATGCGGCGAACACCGACACCACGAGCAGCCCTATCCCGGTGATGATTCCCGGTTCACCTCCGAAGATGAGGGTCTCTCCGAAGGCCAAGATCACGGTCACACCGATCGTTACTGCATACACCCCCAGACCGGTCAGGGAGCCGGAGCTCGGACGCTCGGGTCGCTGCCGAGTTTCGCGCGGTTCGCGCGAGCGTCCTCTTCGGGTTTCCCGTGCGTTTGCCTGCTGACCATCCACCTGCTGCGGCTGACCTGTCGACGCCATGACTTGTAGGGCCGGTGCCGGTTCGCCGCTCGATGCCAACGGAAGGATCGGTGGCAAAGCAGCTTCCGGCTCGACTTCCTGAACGAACTCGGCTGCCACTGCTGCAGGGAACGGCTCGTCACTTCGCGCCATGGTGCGAAGCCTGCGAGCTTGCATCGATCCGATTGCGGTCACCGCGTCCTGACGCTCGGGTCCGCCTCGGCTTCGGAAGAGCCGACCTTCCTTCGGGTCGGCCGGTGGTAGGGGCGCGTCCACAGCGTCGATCACGTCGGCTGCTTCCAGGGCCGGCGCCTCCCCCCCGGCCACCTGTGTCGACAGTGGTTCCGGCAGCGGTTCCGGCAGCGGTTCCGGCAGCGGTGGATCGATCGCGCTGATGCCGCCCTGGGGAGTCGCTTGCGGAATCGCTTCTAGGGGCTCCCAATCGCTGAAGGGATCCGCATCGGCGGCTTCGCTGCGCTGTACAGCACGCTCACCACTGCTTGATGCTTCGGGAG
>CAZQRR010000122.1:0-6019 GCA_964595675.1 uncultured Rubrivirga sp.
CCAGCAGCGATCCGATTCAGAACCAGGTTCATCTGCGCGTCGACGTACCCGGCGCTGGTCTCGACCGAATCAGGCAAGGAGATTTCCCCTCGCTGGGCGCACTTCCCTAGCCACGCGGCGAAAACGGCCACGCCTTGATCGCGAAGCCTGTCAACGTGCTCAGCGGTTTTCGGCCCTAGATGGCCACGTGCGGTGCGCATCTTCGCGAACAGGCACCCCGCAGGTGAGTCGGACGACGCAGGTCTTGTCGCGAACTCGATCATCGAATCCAACGTCTGCTCAAAGGGACGATCTTCGGTGAAGGTTGCCATCACCGGCGCGAGCACCGTTTGGTAGTAGCGGGTCAATGCAGCATCGAGGAGTTCGTCTTCGCTGCCGAACTCCCGATACAGGCCCGGTTTGGAGATCTTCGCCCGCCGGCAGATCTCGTTGACCGAGACTGCGTCGATGCCCTCGCGCCAGTAGCCGTCGATGGCAACGTCGAGTGTGTGATCCCGATCGAACGTCTTGGGTCGCCCCCGCGCACGTTTGCCTGGATCGCCCGCCATCGAGGTCCCCGTCTCTTCGAGTTTCGAACTTATCGGTACTCAAATATTGACACGATCCCCGAACCCGATAAAGATACCACTCGGTACGAAATTAGTTCGCTTCGCACCGGTCCGCCCACCCCTCTGCAACCTAGGAGTCTCCCGTGGCACAGAACGTCCTGATCACCGGCACGAATAGCGGCCTTGGCCGCCTTACCGCGTTGAGTCTGCTCGACGCTGGTCACACGGTGGTGGCCACCATGCGCGACATCGACAGTCGGAACAAGGAGGCCGCCGGCGAGTTGCGGGCTGCGGGCGCGCACGTGGTCGAACTCGACGTGACCGAGGAGAACAGCGTGAATACCGCCGTAGCGAAGGCCGTCGAGATGGGCGGAAACCTCGACGTAGTCATCAACAACGCTGGCGTTGGATCCTCCGGACTCTTCGAAACGTTCACCACCTCCGATTGGCAGGACAGTTTCGATATCAACGTCTTCGGAATGGTGCGCGTTACTCGCGCCGCTCTTCCCTTCATGAGAAGCCAGGGTTCGGGCTTACTGGTCTTCATCTCCAGTGCAGCCGGTCGCATCGGATTCCCATTCTTCGGTCCCTACAACGCAGCGAAATTCGCCGTCGAAGGTCTCGCGGAGACGTGTCGAGCAGATCTGTCGAGCCTGGGTATCGAAACCTGTGTCGTCGAACCGGGACCGTACCCGACGAACTTCATCGGCGCCCTGATGAGCGCAAGCGACTCAAGCCTTGACCAGAGCTATGGCGATTTCATCAACGCACCGCGCTCCATGATCGAAGGCTTCGAAGCCGCCATGAGCGGCAATCCGGATCAAGATCCTCAACACGTGGCCGATGCCGTCGTTGCGCTTATGGCTGCACCCGCTGGCGAGCGCCCGTTCCGGACTGTCGTGGACGGTATGGGTATCGCAGATGCCCTCGCGCCTTATAACGAAGCGGGAGACGCCGTGACAGCAGGTCTGTACGGGGCGTTCGGCATGGGGGATCTTCTGAAGCTGCGGGGCTAGAGAATCGCGAGTACCACTGAGGAGGAAGGGGGGGGCCGTCTTCAACGGCGGTGTCCCTTCCTCCCGCCATGTCGACACGCGTTTGCGTCTAATGTGGAGGTGCCGGGAATCGAACCCGGGTCCGTGCAGGATCTTTCCGTTCTTCTACGTGCGTAGCCGTGCTGTCGCTGTCTCGGCCCCCGCGCTTTGTACGGCACTTCGCGGTGGCGGCCCAGTCACTGTTTGGTTTTCCGCCCGCTCCCGTGACCGGAGCGATTGGTGAGTCCCCTAGCGACGTCAGACCCCAATTCGGGGACGCATTGGGCTGACGGCAGATTTAGTTCCTAGGCCGCGAGGGCGTAGGCGTCTGCAGACTGCGTCTTTTTGGCAGTTATTTGTTTCCCAGGATGTTTAACGAGATCACCTGAGCTTCTCGGCACGCTTCTCCGGGCAGAACGACTGTCCGTCGAAACCTGTCACCCCCTGTTGAGTTATGGCCTAAGTGTACGCCCCGATTTCCGTGGGGTTTCACCCTTCGTGGACCAGATGGGCTTCTCCCCGGGAATCCGGTGTCGCGTGCTGGGGCAACTTGACGACGAACGCACCGACGATCACGGCTGCTGGGATGACCAAAGTGGCGAGGAGCACTGCGGAGTAATCCCCGGTGACGTCGTGGACCAGGGAGAACAGCACCGGCCCGATGGCGGCGCCGGCGATGCCCACCGAGGTGACCACGCCGCGGATGGCACCGATGTGGAGGGTGCCGAAGTATCGCGGCAGTTCCGTGGCCTCGACAACCCGGATGGCACCCCCCGAACCTCCGATGAGCATGCCGAAGGAGATTGCCAACAGGCCTGGTGCGGCGAACGCACCCAGCACCAGACCGCCGGCCATCATCGCCATCGAGACGCTCAGGACCACGCGGGGCGAGATGCGATCGGCCAGGGCGCCGATGCCCAGGGTCGCGATCAACGTGGCAATCGTTTGGGGAATGAAGTTGCCGGCAGCCTCAGTGGGCGTGAGTCCGCGGCTGCCGAGCAGATCGATCTGGTGGAACACCACAGCGGTAGTGATCAGCGAGATGGTCGCGACGGCAGCGGTGACCAACCAAAAGAAGCCGGTGCGCAGAGCCTCGGCTCTGGTGACACCCCACACTTCCTGAGCATCACTTCCAACCGTCGGTTCGCCATCCACATGTTGACCGACATCACTAGGACGGTTGCGCACCGCGAAAAGGGCCAGCGGAACCACCACGGCCAGCACGACCAATCCCTCGACCATCCACGCGGTGCGCCAGCCCAGGCCGAAGATCAACCGCTCCCCCGCCAGCGGGACGAGCGTCATGCCAACGCCCCCCGCTGCGGACACGATGCCCATGGCCAGACCGCGCTTGCGGGTGAACCACAAGGCAACCGCTGTGGTCGCAACCAGACTCAAAGCGCCCTGGCCCATCATCCGTATTCCCACGAAACCCGCGGTAAGTCCGACGATGCCCGAAACCAGCGACATCGAGAGCAACATGAGGCCGAACAGCAGACCGATGACGGCCATTGTGCGTCGAACGCCGTAGCGGTCGATCGCCTGACCTATCCACGGGAGGGCGAGGGCACCGACGAGCGTCCCGATCAGATAGGACGTGGAGATCTGGGTGCGACTGATTCCCAGGTCCGTGATCATCGGATCGACGAAGACCGAAACGCCGAACGTCTGACCCGGCCCGGTCAAGGCAAGCGCGATGCTGGCGAAGACCACCATTCGCCAGCCATAGAAGCCTTTATTCGGTGCGGGGATGAATGCAGTTCCGGAGAGGAATCCCACCAGCTATTCGATTCCCTTCGAACGCCGTCCCACGGCTCGTTGGGCTTCACGCTTGGCCTCACGTTCGGCGATCGCTTGGCGCTTGTCATGGCCTTTGCGGCCGCGAGCCACGGCGAGTTCGACTTTGGCGTAGCCGTCCTTGAAGTACAGGCTCAACGGCACGAGCGTGACGCCGGTGTCCTTGACCTTGTTCGCGATCCGACGGATCTCCTCCTTGTGCAGCAGGAGTTTCCGCGAGCGGCGCGGTTCGTGGTTAGTCCAGGTCCCGAGGTCGTATTCGGGAATATGCACTCCCTTGAGCCACACCTCCCCGTTGTCGTAGTACCCATAACCGTCGGTCAGAGTGGCTCGACCGGCGCGCAGACTCTTGACCTCGGTACCCGTCAACTGCACCCCCGCCTCGAAGACGTCCTCGATCGAATAGTCGTGCCGCGCCTTGCGGTTCTGGGCGATGACTTTCTTGCCCGTCTCACGCGGCATGCGATGCACCAGTTGGTGGGGGTGCCTTGTGCAAGGACCGGGCTTTGCTCTGCTCTGACCAGGCGATCACCATCAAGATCAGTGAACCCACTGCGATCACGAACGTCCACAAGTACAGGTAGATGTCCAAAGCAGCACCGATGGGTGGACTACCAGGTAAGTACGTGCGCAACAGCGGGAGCGCGAACAAGATCGCACCATTCCAGGTGAGCAGCGCAACCTCGAAGCGTCGGCGGTTGGTGACGGCGAGGAGTGCGGTGATCAACGCGAGGACGACCACCGCTGCTGCCATCATGACCAGGACGGTCGCGAATGCGATGGTCGAGAACGCCCGCTTGAGTTCCACGACACCGAGCGGGAAGCCATTAAGGTCGGACAGATCTGCGTAGATATCCCAACCACTGACGGCGCCTTGGATTTCCAACGACGACGACAACTGCCCGGTGGTCTCGTTGATTCCGCCGGTACCCCTTTCGAACGTCTCGACGGCTACCGAGATGAAGCCTTCGTGACTATCGAAGGGATAGGCGTAGACCTCACCGGAGGTCCCTAGATCGACCTCGGCATTGCCGATGGGTTCACCTTGGGAGAATCGGAACTCGTGCGGTCCGTCGGCACCGTTGATGGTGACCCGTATTCCCTGATTCAGGCGGGTTCCTTCGTCGAGGAGCGACGGGTTGACGATGTCGAAATTGAAGCGCGTGGCAAGTGAGTTCGTCCTCGCGTCGAAATCGATGGGCTCAGCGGAGACGACGACGTCGACTTCTTGCGCAGTCTGTCGATCAGCGGTGGATAGATCGCCTTCGACCTGATAGGCGCGGATCACCAGGAAATAGACGAAGGCGAACAACAGCAGCACCACGATGCCGATGGTGATGCCGCGGCGCGATACCGGTCGCGGCTCCGGATGAGCGAGCAGCGAAAGATCGGACATCCTTCGCCTCCTCGGCATCGAATCAGGTCGTGTTCGCGACTTTCCCTAGCAGTTGATGGGGGTGCGGGAACCGCCGAACCATCCCCGCGGATCATACGGCTTGCCGTTGATGTGAACCTCGAAGTGCAGGTGCGGACCCGTGGACCAGCCGGTGGATCCGACGGTTCCGATGGTCTGGCCCTTGTTGACCACCTGCCCGACGCTCACGTTGATTGAATTCATGTGGGCGTAGAAGGTGACGAGTCCGTCGCCATGCGCCACCATCACGGCCTTGCCGTACGCGCCGCCATTGGTGATGGTTGCTACCGAGCCGTTGTCCGCAGCCACGATCGGCGTTCCGGTGGGCGCCGCAAGATCCCATCCGGTGTGGCAGGACTGGCGATTGAAGATCGGATGGATGCGCGGTCCAGGGTTGGACGAAGGCGTACCGCTGGTCGGCATCATCAATGAACCGGTAGCAGTGAAAGCAGGCTCGGCCGCCGGCGGTGGTTCCTCACCACGCTGGCGCGCCTCCTCGGCCGCTTTACGGGCAGCCTCCTCTGCTTCCTTGCGCTTGCGCTCTTCTTCCGCCGCCGCACGGCGGGCCGCCGCAGCGATGCGCTGTTGCTCGGCAACGAGATCCTCGTAGCGCTGCTTCACCTTCGACTTGAAGGCCTGCGCCTGGTTCAAAGCCGCCTTGCGCTCACCACGCAGTTCGCTGACCTTGGCCTGCTTCTCCTTGGCCTTCGCAAGTGCCGCGCGCGACTTGGTCAAGGCTGCGCGAGCAGCTTGCTCCTCCGTGTCAGCCTCGATCCTCAGTGTCTCGAGTCGAACGCCCTGCATCACCAGATCTGCTTCGGTCTGCTTGAGGGAGCGCTGCACCCCGGCCTGCATGCGACTGACCGTGTCCACGCTGGCTAGCCGTGCCGTGAAATCCCCGGGACTTTGCGAGTCGAGGATGACTTCGATCTCAGCGAGCGGGCCGCGGGTGTAGACCGCGCGCACCATCGCATCCATCTGATCGTGGATGTCCTCGAGTTTGTCCTCCACGAGTTTCTGCTGGGTGAGCGCGATTTGCAGTGCCGCACGCGCACGCGTCGCTCGGACCTGAGCGGCCTCGGCTTCTTCTCGCGCAGCCCGCGCTTCCTCGAGAGCCGCCTGACGGTCCGCCCGGGCGCCCTGCCATCGAGCGTCGACGTCCTTGAAGGTTGCGACCGCCTTCTTGACCTTCTTGCCGGCCTTGGCGAGGGCATCTTCGGTGGCCT
>CAZQRR010000123.1:0-6018 GCA_964595675.1 uncultured Rubrivirga sp.
ACCACCCCTAGACCAAGGAAGAACATGTCCAAGATTTTGGAATTCGACGAAGCAGCCCGCCGCAGCCTCGAGCGCGGTGTCGATGCTCTCGCCGACGCCGTCCGCGTGACCTTGGGCCCCAAGGGCCGCAACGTCGTGATCGACAAGAAGTGGGGCGCTCCCACCATCACCAACGACGGTGTCACGATCGCTCGCGAAATCGAGATGGAAGATCCCTACGAGAATCTCGGCGCTCAGTTGGCGAAGGAAGTAGCCACCAAGACCAACGACATCGCGGGTGATGGCACCACCACCGCAACCGTGCTCGCCCAGGCGATGGTCCACGACGGTTTGAAGCAGGTAACGGCTGGCGCCAACCCCATGTCATTGAAGCGCGGCATCGATCAAGCCGTTAAGGCTGTGACCGAGAAGCTCGTCGACATGGCGCGCGAGGTGAACGGCAAGGAGGAGATCGCGCACGTCGCGACCATCTCCAGCCAAGACGCTGAGATCGGCGGCATGATCGCCGACGCCTTCGACAAGGTCGGCAAGGATGGTGTGATCTCCGTCGAAGAGTCCAGCACGACCGCAATGGAGATGGACTTCACCGAGGGCATGCAGTTCGATAAGGGCTACATCTCGCCGTACTTCGTCACCGACGCCGATCGCATGGAAGCGGTCCTCGAGGACGCACGGATCCTGCTGGTGCAGGGCAAGATCTCCGCAGTGAGTGAGATCCTCCCGCTGTTGGAGAAGGTTGTACAGGCCGGCAAGCAACTGCTCATCATCGCTGAGGATGTCGAGGGCGAGGCGCTGTCCACCCTGGTGGTGAACCGCATCCGCGGCACGTTCACCTCCTGCGCCGTCAAGGCCCCGGCATTCGGTGATCGCCGCAAGGCGATCTTGCAGGACATCGCGATCTTGACCGGTGCGCAGGTCGTCTCACCCGAGGTCGGCTTGAAGCTCGATCAGGTGGGCCTCGACGTCCTCGGTTCGGCACGGCGCATCGTGGTGACGAAGGACAACACGACCATCGTCGATGGTGGTGGCGACCACGCCGCCGTGGAAGACCGCGTGGCTCAGATCAAGCGTGAAATCGAGAACTCCGATTCCGACTGGGACCGCGAGAAACTGCAGGAACGTCTGGCGAAGCTCGCCGGCGGTGTGGTGGTCATCCGCGTGGGTGGTCACACCGAGGTCGAGCTGAAGGAGAAGAAGCATCGCATTGAAGACGCCGTGTCTGCGACGCGCGCGGCCATCGAGGAGGGCATCGTCTCCGGCGGCGGTACGGCACTCGTGCAGGCGTCGAGCGTGCTGAAGGACGACCTCGGACTCGAAGGCGACGAGGCGACGGGCGTGGGCATTGTGCGCCGCTCAACCTCCGAACCGCTGCGCTGGATCGCCGAGAACGCCGGCGACCACGGCTATGTAGTGGTCTCCAAGGTCGCAGAGTTGCCAGCCGGACACGGCCTGAATGCGGCGACCGGCGAATACGGCGACCTGATCGCGCAGGGCGTGATCGACCCGGTGAAGGTCACCCGCTCGGCATTGGAGAACGCCGCATCCATCGCTGCGATGCTGCTGACCACCGAAGCGCTCGTCGTGGAGAAGCCGGAACAGCAAGACGAGCCGGCCGGGCACGGACACTCCCACCACGGGCACTCGCACTAGGCCGTCACACGTTCCCCTAGAACTACCGATTACAAAACGAAGGGCGCCGGGATCACCGGCGCCCTTCGTTTGTGTGAGGAGGGATTCAAAAAGTCTGTTGGCTGGGCGTCGTCCCTGCTCGATCGTCAGACCGCAACCGGGAGACGGCGACGGCCTGCGTAGATCGCCTCGCGATCGTCTTCGGACAGACCGCCCCAGACCCCGTACGGTTCACGGACCTCCAGGGCGTGCGCAGCACATTGCGTGAGGACCGGGCAGGTTGCGCAGATGGCCTTCGCGGCCGTCTCGCGAGCGGCCCGCGC
Source organism: uncultured Rubrivirga sp. (assembly GCA_964595675.1). GTDB lineage: Bacteria > Actinomycetota > Actinomycetes > S36-B12 > S36-B12 > S36-B12. Next base: position 1,953 of record CAZQRR010000123.1, read on the forward strand.
CGGACCGCGCTCGCCCTCGGGGTGGAAGAAGATGCCCGGGTCTTCGCCACGGCAGGAGCCTTGGAGCTGCCAGTCCCAAATGTCGGCATTTGGTCCAGGGAGTCTCGAGACATCAGCCATGACGTGCCCTTTCGCAGTAGGTTCTGAAACGATAGCAATCGCGCCAACACTTAGTCAAGATCCCAAGATGAACAATGTCCGAACCGGTCAGTGGCGCGAAAAATAGTGACAAATGCCCCGTAACCCTGCGGATGCGCGATAGCGGTTTCACTCGCAGAATTAGCCGGTGGTCAGTGAATTGAGTGATCCCCAGGGGGCGGACGTCCGACCCCAGGGTCCTGGGCTGACCGTCGCTGCCGTCGCCCGCCGATTGGGCGTGGCTCCAGCCACCTTGCGGACTTGGGATCGCCGCTATGGCCTGGGTCCATCCGAGCACCGCGCGGGCTCGCACCGGCGCTACACCGCGGTGGACCTCGCCCGCTTAGAGCACATGCGGAAGTTGGTGCTTGCCGGCATCCCGCCCGGCGATGCAGCCAAGGAGGCGATAGCCCTCGATGTCGATCCTTCGTCGCTCGCTCCGATCACCGATATCGCGACGAGCGTCGCGACCGGAGGCGAGGCGTCGTCATGGGAATCGGGAGGAATTGAGTCATCAGGTCGGACTGGCGGAGGTCAGGTTATTCCGATCCCGGGCGGTACTCCGGCTTCACGCGGGCTCGCGCGCGCAGCCCTGGCGCTCGATGGTGCAGCTTGCCAGCGCATCATTCGCGAGTCGATCGATCGACGCGGCGTCATCTCCACGTGGGATCACCTGCTGGTTCCGGTTTTGACCGGCGTGGGTCAGCGTTGGGAAACGAGTGGTCGCGGTATCGACGTCGAGCACGTGCTCAGCGACGCAGTTCATTCGGTATTGGCCGAGCGCGCCCGTGAGTTGAAGGATCCGGTCAATGCGCGTCTGGTTCTCCTCTCGGCGACCAACGAGGAGACGCACTTTCTTCCGCTCTGGGCCGTTGCGGCGGCACTGGCTGAGCGCCGCATCGGCGTTCGCATGCTCGGTCCGCGGGTTCCGCAAGAGACATTGACTCAGGCTGTGCGTCGCACGGGACCCGCCGCGGTGTTCGTGTGGGCGCAGATCCCCGGCTCGGCCCAGGTTCAAGTGCTCTCCGACCTCACCACCTTGCGCCCCAGCCCGACCGTCATCGCCGGTGGCCCTGGATGGAAGGGCTTCCCGCCCCCTGGGGTGAGCGTGGCCTCCGATCTGACCGAGGCTGTGACACGCCTCTCCCGTGCCCTCGGCATGTGAGTAGCCTGACTCCGTGGCGGGAACTGCTCATCAGGCGGATGAAAACGGCAAGGTCGCCCTTCAGGGGTTGACGTTCGACGACGTCCTGCTGCTTCCGGGGGAGTCGGACATCGTCCCATCGAACGTCGATACCGCCAGCTTCGTCACCCGCAACATCGCCGTCCGCATGCCCCTGGTTTCCAGCGCCATGGACACGGTCACCGAGGCTCGTATGGCGATCGCGATGGCCCGTCAGGGCGGCGTGGGTGTCCTGCACCGCAATCTGCCGCTCGATGAGCAGGCCGGGCAGGTCGATTTGGTCAAGCGCTCCGAGGCGGGCATGGTCGGTAACCCGATCACGTGTAGCCCGAACGATTCCCTCGCCGATGTCGACGCGATGTGCGGGCGCTACCGCATCTCCGGTGTTCCGGTGGTGGATGAAACCGGAACGCTGCAGGGCATCGGGACCAACCGCGACATGCGCTTCGTGGAGGACATGTCACGCCCGGTACACGAGGTCATGACTCGCATGCCGCTCGTCACGGCACCGTTCGGAATCGATCCCAACGACGCGCTTGCGCTTCTTGCCCGACACAAGGTTGAGAAACTGCCGATCGTCGATGCGGACAACAAGCTCAAAGGTCTGTTCACCGTCAAGGACTTCGTCAAGTCCGACAAGTACCCGCACGCCACCAAGGACGCCGACGGTCGTCTCGTCGTAGGTGCTGCAGTAGGTGTGGGGGAGGACGCCGAGAAGCGCGCCAGTGCGCTGGTCGAGGCCGGTGTGGACTTCTTGGTGGTCGACACCGCGCACGGACACTCGCAAGCGGTCCTGGACATGGTGCGCCGGTTGAAGAGGGAGACCAGCATCGACATCGTTGGCGGCAACGTCGCCACCTTCGAGGGCGCGAAGGCACTCGTCGACGCGGGCGCCGATGGCGTCAAGGTTGGCGTGGGGCCCGGTTCGATCTGCACCACCCGCGTTGTGGCCGGTGTGGGCGTTCCGCAGATCACCGCCATCAACGAGGCCTATCGCGCGTGCGCTCCTGCCGGCGTTCCTGTGATAGGTGATGGCGGCATCCAGTACTCCGGTGATATCGCCAAGGCGATAGTCGCCGGTGCAAGCACGGTGATGCTCGGTTCGCTGCTTGCTGGTTGCGAGGAGGCGCCCGGCGATGTCGTGTTCGTGAACGGCAAGCAGTTCAAGTCCTACCGCGGGATGGGTTCCCTCGGTGCGATGCAGTCTCGAGGCCAGGCCCGGTCGTACAGCAAGGATCGCTACTTCCAGGACGACGTTCTCAGCGACGACAAACTCGTACCAGAGGGCATCGAAGGCATGGTCGCCTACCGCGGGCCGCTCGCGGCCGTCGGTCACCAACTCGTGGGTGGCCTTCGCGCAGCCATGGGCTACGCCGGCACCGCCACCGTCGCCGAACTGATCGAACGCGGCCGTTTCGTGCAGATCACCGCAGCCGGACTTCGCGAGAGCCACCCGCACGATGTGCAGATGATGCTCGAAGCCCCCAACTACTCAGGGCGGTAACCATGGCCGAGGTCCTCATCGGCGGCTCCAAACAGGCCGCCCGCTCCTACTCCTTCGACGAGGTCGCGATCGCGCCGAGCCGCCGCACCCGCAATACCGAAGATGTATCCACCACCTGGAATATCGATGCGTACTCGTTTCCCACCCCGCTGCTGGTTGCGCCGATGGATTCGGTGGTCTCCCCGGCCAGTGCCATCGAACTCGCTCGACTGGGTGCCCTCGCATCTTTGAATATCGAAGGGCTGTGGACCCGCTACGCCGATCCGCTCCCGTTGTTGTCGAAGATCGTCGAACAAGACTCCGCTACCGCAACGGCCCACCTGCAGCGCGTGTATGCGGATGCAGCCGTTGATCCGGGGCTGATCAAGCAGCGCATCGATGAGATGAAGGAAGCGGGCATCATCGTGTCGGTTGCCGTCTCCCCGCAGCGCACGGCGGAACTCGCACCTATCGCGGCGAAGGCAGGTGCGGACATCATCGTGATCCGTGGCACCACCGTTTCAGCTGAGCACGTGACGAGCAATGGTGAGGAACTCAACCTCAAGGAGTTCATCCACGATCTAGACGTCCCGGTGATCGTCGGTGGTTGCAGTACTCGTCAGGCAGCGCTGCACCTGATGCGCACCGGCGCGGCCGGTGTGCTCGTCGGCTTCGGTGGTGGCGCTAGCCATACCACCGCTGACGTGATCGGCGTACGTGTACCGATGGCCACGGCGGTCGCGGAGGTCGCGGCTGCCAGGCGCGATTATCTCGATGAGTCCGGTGGACGCTACGTGCACGTGATCGCCGACGGCTCGATGGGCTCCAGTGGTGACATCGTCAAGGCATTCGCCTGTGGGGCCGACGCTGCGATGGTGGGCTCGGTGTTCGCGCGGGCAACCGACGCTCCGGGTCACGGTGCGCATTGGGGAGCTGAAGCCTGGCATGCCGACCTTCCGCGCGGGGAGCGTCACTTAATGGATCAGGTTGGGACATTCGCCGAGATCATGAACGGCCCATCCCATCGAGCTGATGGCACCGTCAACATCGTGGGAGCGCTGCGAAAGGCGATGGCAACTACCGGCTACTCAGACCTCAAGGAATTCCAGCGCGTGGACATGGTCATCACGTCCTAACCCCCCAGACGTTTCCCCCGGATTCCGGGGGATTCGCTTCGCTTCCCCCGGAATCGGTCCCGTTTGGCACGTTTCCCCCGGAATCCGGGGGAAACGTTGAACGGGATAGATTTCAGGATCTGTCCG
>CAZQRR010000124.1:0-1640 GCA_964595675.1 uncultured Rubrivirga sp.
GAATTCGTCGTAATCCGAGGCATCGGTCATGGCGTAGTCGAAAGTGAGTTCCTCGCCCACCGCGATGTCGCGCATCGCCACCAAAACCGCCGATCCGATCACGCCACAGTTCGGTTCGCACGAGTGGTTAAGCATGTCGCCCGGTTCAGGGGTATCGCTGGAGACCAGATACAGATCGTGATCGACCTGGATGGAGCGGCTTTGACGATCCTCGCTCATCGCCGAGAGGGTCGCGCGATCCACGACCCATCCGCCGAAGCCCGCCACGGTCTCGCCCTTGGCGATCGGCTCGGTGGCGTACGAGCCCCATCCTTTACCTCCGGCAGGACGAGCCTGAGCCTTCGGCGTCAACCAGTTGTAGTCCAATCAGGCCACCTTTCACGGCCCGGAAACCCCGGGGAAGCAGTCAATTGAGCAAAGTTCGCAAAGTGTGCCAGACCAAGGTGACGGAGGGAATACCGGTGGGTCTTACTCCCGGTATAGAACGGTCACCATCACTTTGCCAGCCCGACTGGGGTGCTCGGCGATGCTGCCCACTCGGGTCACCGTGACCGGAACATCCGGCCACACGGAGTCCGAGATCATGGCGGAGGTCGACTGTGCCCGTGCCCGACCCGAGGTCTTGTTTCCCTTCCTCGCCTCAGCTTTAGTCGGGTAAGCGGTAATCAAAACAAGATCGACGTTCGATGCCGCCTGATCCACCTTGCCCAACTGAGTCCGCACCTTGCGCTGGCCGCGATCACTCAAGCGAGCCGAGTCGGTCTGCGATCCGATCATCACGACCTTCCCGACAGCACGGGGCACCAACAGCGCCGAGCGCTCGACAAGCAAGCCGATAGCGATGCCAGCAGCTTGCGGTCCCGGCAAGATCCCGGCAACCTGCAACGTGGAATCGCCGATCGTGCTGTCGGACGGAACATCCACGGTGCCATCCACTCGACCATCTGCGTCGACCTTCAAACTGCCAAGAAGTGCGCCGCTGGGCTGCAATGCCACCAGCAACGTGCTGCCGGGGCTGAATCCACCTGCAGTAATGCGCACACCACCGCCAGCGGCAATGACGAGCGGTGATCCCGCTGGTCGCTCAGTGACCGAAGCGGGCATGCGGGCTACGTCAATGGACCAACCTGCACCAGAGACACTCACAGTGTCGTTACCGTTGACTGCCGCGTTCAACGACGTACTCGAACGATCGCCGATTCGAACGGCTGCCTGACCCGCAGGAACCGTGCGGTCAAGGTCTCGCAGGATTTGTCGATCATCAACAGTCGGCCGCGGGGGCTGTGGAGGTGCACCCGCTGAAGAACCACTACCCGTTCCAGACCCCGGACGCGGCTGCGCTGCCGCCCATTGCGCAAACAGCGTCGCGTTGGAATTGGGTGTGTACGAGCCGCCTGCCGACCCGACGCGGGTGCCACCCGAAGCTTGCGTGAACCAGCCATCGAAGGTGAAACCACTTCGACTAGGTGTGGGCAGTGAGAGCGCCGCATCACCGGTCGCGTACGAGGCGCTCGACGGCGAGACGCTGCCACCGTTCGCGTCGTACGTCACGGTGTACGACAACGCAGTCCACTGCGCAAACAGAGTCGCGTTGGAATTGGGTGTGTACGAGCCGCCTGCCGACCCGACGCGGGTGCCAC
>CAZQRR010000124.1:1740-5969 GCA_964595675.1 uncultured Rubrivirga sp.
GTACGAGGCGCTCGACGGCGAGACGCTGCCACCGTTCGCGTCGTACGTCACGGTGACGGAAGATGCCGTCCACTGCGCGTAAAACGTCGTATCTTGGCTGACTGTGAAAGTTTGGCCCCACCCGAAAACGCGGCTACCCCCGGTCCTCTGATCGAACCATCCATTGAAAGTGAACCCGTCACGCCTGGGAAGCGGCGCTCGGATACCGGACGTTCCCTCAACGTAGGTGTCCTGCGTCGGTGACGCGGAACCACCGTTGGCGTCGTACGTCACCGTGTACGCACGAATCCACTGCGCATGGAGGGTCACATCCGCACTTGGCGAGTACGCCTCGCCTGCTGAACCAATACGCGTGCCACCGGATGCTTGCGTGAACCAGCCATTGAATACATGACCCACCCGCTCAGGAGTTGGCAACGTGAGAGACGCACCTCCTGCAGTGAACGTCGCTTGCGACGGTGACACGGTGCCGCCGTTAGCGTCGTACGTCACCGTGTAGGAGGTGGCTGCGGCGCTCGTGCGGATGATGACGATCCCGTCGCCGCCATTGCCGCCGACCCCGTGTGGTTTCCCGCCGCCGCCACCACCACCACCGCCGCCAAAGGCAGAAGACCCGGTCCCGTCCCCGGTACGGGCTGTGCCCCAACTCTCACCATCACCACCGTTACCGGCACCGCTTCCGCCACTTCCGCCACTGACTCTTGCTGGAATGCCTTGACGCGTAGCACCGCCTCCTCCGCCGCCGCCGCCGGCAATCTGACCTAAGTCGGAAAAGAGGCTCGATGTGAGGGTTGCCCCCGTGCTGCCTGCAACGCCGACCTGCCCCGATCCCGTCTGGCCAGTCGAATCGCCGCCGCCGCCACCACCCGCACCGCCCGCGCCCCCGGCATGCCTCGTGACCACAACTGAGTTTGTTCCGCTGAACCCACCTGTGCCACCAGTGCCAGCTACGCCTCCGGTACTGGAGGTTGTGCTAATTCCGCTTACGCCGCCTTCCGCACGCCACTCATGTGGCCATTGCTTTAAGTAACTGAGCACCCCCCCTCGGTCTTGAATGTCACCTCGCCCACCTGGGCCCGCCAGGTAATTGATGATTTCACCTGCAGTGACGGAGAAACCCTTGATTTCCACAACTTCACCGCCGCCGCCACCACCGCCACCGCCGCGACCTGCCTCTCCGCCACCGTTGCCGCCTGCACCACCACCACCTACCAGCAGGACATCGATGCTCGTGACTCCGTTGGGCACGGTCCATGACCGCGGCGTTTGGTCCCCCTGACTGGTGAATCTGATTTCGCACACGGAATCAAGTCCACTGACTGGCGTCATTCCCTGGGGGCATTGCGTCTCGGCGCGGGCTGATCCGCCATCCATTCCCCACACGAGTAGGGAGGCGACAATCGGTGCGGCGAAGAGTGGGCGGAAGCGGCGGTGCGCGATCTGCATCCCTGCATGGTCATCACGCCCCCCGCTGCCCGCGATTTTCCCGGAGTATTCACAGTGGTGGCACTGCGAATACTGGGACAACACTGACGGCTTGTTCGTATCAGTCATCCACAATGAACCATGCGCATCGTGGTACTCGAGGACGAGCCCCTGTACCGGGATCTGCTGGCCCGCGGACTCAATGCCCTCATAGGCGTTGAGGTCACCGGCGCTTATGGCGACGGCCCATCGCTGCTTCTCGATCTGCAAAACTCCCAGCCCCAGGCGGCGGTGCTCGACCTGGTGCTGCAACCGGGCGCAAGTCCGGTGGACCGCAAGAGCGGCATCCAGATCGGTCTGGCGCTGCGCGACATATTCCCCGGCATCGGCATCGTGCTGCTGTCCAACCACGCAGACCCTCGCGTGCTCACCCGTATTCCAGCGGAGGAACAAGGTGGCTGGGCATACCTACTCAAGCGCAGCACCACCGATCTCAGTGCGGTGGAGCAGGCACTTCACGTGGTACTGGCAGGCACCACGATGGTCGATCCGGAAATTCTCGGCAATCTCCACTCACCGACAACCACCAACGCGGAGATAAGCCCGCAAGCAATGCGCGTTCTCGCAGCTGTGGCAACCGGGGCAAGTAACTCGGTGATCGCCGAGGAACTCGGGGTGACAGTTCGCAGCGTGGAGAACACCATCAGTGCGCTGCTGAAGTCCTTGACCATCGATACGAAAAGCGGCCAGGTGAATGCCCGGGTGGCATTGACCCTTGCCTATCTGGCGATGGCGGGCGCACCGCGCGAGTGATCTTGGACTGCCACGATAGGCAGCCGCAATTCGGTCCACCCGTCTACCCGCTCGAGGGACCAGCCCGGGGAATGAACAGCGATTGCGCTCATTCCCAAGCCGGCGCTGGCATCCGCCGCGGGCCCCGATCCGTTATCCCGCACTCGAAGCACGGATCCGTTCTCGACGCATTCGATGTTGATCACCGTTGCGCTCCCGTGTCGAATCGCATTCGCGCAGGCCTCGAGCAAGACTCCAGCAAGTACCTCGTCGTCCATCGCAAGCGCATCAACATCACTGTCACACCGGATGTCCACATTGGGCCACATGCTGCGAATTAGCTCGCTGAAGGGAAGGTCCGCAGAGCGCTCGCCTTCCAGAATTCGAATTACTTCGGGCAACGTGTTGTTGCAGGTGTCCTGCAGCTCTTCTAATCCGCGCTGCAGATCTTCACGATTTCCGGCGGCAGCAAAATCCAGCAGATCCGCGATTGCTACCAGACGTGATTGCACCCGGCTATGCAGCACATCGGCCGCATGCCTGCGTGATCGATCGATATCCGCAATCTCCAACGTCAGCGAGGAACGCGCCAGCAACGCCTCCTGCTGCGCCAGCGCGATCTCGGCACGCATGGCACCACCCCAACCGCGACCCAAGGACAGAGCCACTCCACTGATCACGTGAACGATCGCACCGGTTGCGATGAGCGAAGACCACGGTTCGCCAAGGGCCAATGCGAAGGCGATACCCGCGGCTGCGCCGACGACCCCCAAGCCCATGATCAACAGCAGCCATTGCACAACTCGACGCAGGTCCGCGCACGGCCGAAGCCCTAGCCGCAAGACCCACAGCCCCAACGCCAACACACCCAGGTCAGGCACCGCCGCCCACAACGATCCTGGACCAGTTGCGGGAATCAACAGCGCGCCGGGAACACTCAGTAGCCAGATGCCCACGACCGGCACCGGCTGTTTTAGCGGGGCCACCACCCGCCAGGAGATTCCCGCGCCGATCGCGTCGTCGTTGTTGTCCGCGACCTCCATCGGTTCAACCGGATGGAGGGAATGCGACAGCGGTCGCACCTCATCGGTAGCGATACGTCGAATCTCCATCGCCGCTTCACGCAACTCTGCATCGGAACGATCAGCGAGCGAATCGATAACCACCGCAAGTGGCGTAGCAACTCGCGTCGTCGCTTCACGTGAGCCCCGCGATCGAAGCAGCGCGTCCATTTCCTGCTGTTCATCCAACGCCTGCTGCGCCTGACGAGCCCGCAACCGAGATTCGCGTAGCGCTTGACGCAAGCGTGCACGCCAGGACAAGGACCATGCAGCAACTCCACCTGCGCCGGTCGATGCGATCGCGTAGAGAAGCACCGATTCCACCGAACCAATGAGTGCCGGTCGATCAGGCGACCGCAGATCAGGAAGCACAGCAATCGCCACGATCACGCTCACCGCAGCGACCGCTGCGTATGCGATCAGCACGACCACACCCGAGCGCGCACTTACCCGCAGCCCACGCAACCACGGGCGGGCGGCCACTAAGCCAACAGCGCTCACCACCGCAGCAACGCCGTACGCCTGCAAGGACACTCGCTGCCAGTAGGCAGAACCTGCCGTGGTGAACGGCAGCATGGTCAGGGCCAGGAGCAGTGGCAGCGCCCACGTCCACACGGTCACTGCATGCGCTCCCGGCAAGCGTTGCAGGACGCGACCCACCGCTGCGCGCCCCCTCAACCACATGCAGCGAACCTAGCCGCAGATTCCCCGTCCCACCTGATCATGACGCTTGACCGGAACCCGACCCCGGCCCACCACGACTTGATGAAACGATGGACCCATGAGCGAGCAGCCGGTGATCGACCAGGACGGCCAAGTCATCGACCCACAAAGTCAGGCCAACCCAGACGAAGACACAGCGGCCGACCCCACCGCCCTCGTCCAGCAGCCGGCCAAGGTCATGCGGATCGGCACGATGATCAAGCAACTGCTCGATGAGGTGAAGTCCGC
>CAZQRR010000125.1:0-2404 GCA_964595675.1 uncultured Rubrivirga sp.
GGATCTCCGCGCCCTTCCATACTTGGAATCTCTCCGAGAAATCAGGCAGTTAGACCCATAATCTGGTCTTCGTCGGTTCGAGCCCGACCCGCCCCACCCTACTCGGCCCGAGCTGACTCGCGGGTATGCCAAGAGAGCCACTTTTGGTGAGTCTCGTCGCGTCCTGGATCCAGCATCCGTTCTTACTCATACTTGAGTCATGCCCGATTACTGCCTGCACGGCGAGGAATACGTGGCTGACCCCTATCCGGAGTTTCGCCGAATGGCCGAAGAATCTCCGGTGTGGCTGCAGGCATCGACCGGCCACGTATATGTCTCTCGCTACGCCGATGTGCGCGAGGTGCTGCTCGATACCGATGACTTCAGCAACGACCGAGTGGCCGACCGTCTCAGCCGAATCCCCGATCGTTTACCTGCGCAATGCCTGGCCGCGATCCTTCACGACCGACTGGTCATGACCGACGGCGTCCGACATCGTGCGCTGCGCGGCCAGATGCGTGACTTCTTCACCGCGAGTCGGGTGCGCACCTACGAGCCGATGATCAGCGAGGTCATTGCCAAGCACATCGGTCAGATCACGTGGTCTGAGCCGGTGAACTTCCTTGAGCAGATCGCGTTGCCGATTCCGTCGGAGATCATCCTGCGCGTCCTCGGGTTCCCGCCCACCGACGTCTCTCGCCTGCGGCAATGGACGAGTGACTTCTACAACTGGCTGGCGACCAGCCCGGGAGGTATCGAGGAGCGCACCCAACATGCGCTTGATGCCACCGAGCACATTCAGGACTACATCTCTGAGCGGCTGAACGATTCGCCCTCCGCGCCGAATTCAACGGTTCTTGGCTCACTGCTCGCCGCCCACGCTTCTGGAGGTCTGACCAGGGACGAGGTCGTCGCGAACCTCATCGGGCTGGTCAACGCCGCGCACGAGACGACGACGAGCCTGATGGCTAATGCGATGGTCCTCCTGCTGCGCCACCCGGATCAACTCGCCCTTCTTAGTGCTGACCCGTCATTGATCCCGTCCACGGTGGCGGAGGTCGGTCGCCTGGAGAGCCCGGCGCAGATAATCAGCCGTGCAGCTACCCGTGATCAGGAGTTTCATGGCCTTTCGATTCATGCCGGCCAATTGGTAGCGGTCAACCTTGCGCAGGCCAACCGAGACCCCGAGGTCTACGCCGACCCTGACCGCTTCGACGTTACGCGCTCCGGCCCGGCGCCCCTGACGTACGGCCATGGCGAGCACTTCTGCGTCGGCACAGCGTTGGCGAAGTTCGAGGCGGAGGTGCTCCTTGCTCACCTGCTGCCGCGGATGTCGGGAGCCGTGATCGTGAACGAACCCATCGTGTGGCGTCCGACCCCGGCATTTCGATGCCCGCTCACGTTGACGATCCAGTTCTCGGATTCGTAGCCGTTTGGTGGCGCGTTGCATGGGCTTGTCCGGACTCTTCGACATCGAGAGTGCTGCACGTCTACGAAGGCCACACGACTGACGAGGATTTCTTGATGACGCGCTCTGTCCTCCGACTGATCAACAGTGTTGCGTCTGCGGCGCTCCTGGTGATTGCGGCCGTGAGCAGTGCCGCTGCCGTCGACGAGGGCGGCACGACGATGATCGCGCACGAGGGCCGGGAGTGGCTCACACGTCACCTTCCCTGACGCTGGCGAACGTCAGGCCCTCAATGTCGTGTGAGCACGTGTCGGTTGACGTCAGCCAGCGACGCTGTACTTGCCACTGCTGAGGATTGTCACTCGATCGGAGATGGCCGGTCGGCTGAACCCGATCGCATTTCGGGCCACGATGCCGAACGTGTAGGTCACCCCATGCATCAGGCCGGTGAATTCACAGGACGTCGTCGTTGTTTCGCACGTCTGCAGGCCGAAGACTTCCGTCTGTACGGCTCTATCGGCTCACACCTTGAGCACCTCGAACGCAATGACGGGTGGAAGGGCTTCAACCAGCCAGGCATCGACGGAGTCCGGCGCATCCGGGATCCGCGCAAGAACCTGGTGCATCACTGACGAGACCGGTCGACTTCCTCAGTCGGTGTCCCTCACAGCACACCCCCGGAAGGCAATGCCGCGATGGTGATGGAACTGGACACAGCGGTTCCGGCGGTGTTCGTGGCTTGCACGGTGAACGTGGATGAACCCCCGGTCGTCGGTGTCCCCGACAACACACCCGCGGGACTCAATGTCAAACCTGCGGGCAACGCTCCCGAAGCAACGGACCACGTCGGCGCCGGTGACCCCGACGCAGTAAACGTGTAAGGCCCATAGGCAGCTCCCACCGTGCCCGACGAGGGCGGAGACGCAGCCGTAATCACCGGCGTCGTCGCCGGCGCCGTCACCGTGATGGTGATGGAACCGGACGTCGCGCTTCCGGCGGTGTTCGTGGCTTGCACGG
>CAZQRR010000125.1:2504-5925 GCA_964595675.1 uncultured Rubrivirga sp.
TCGTCGGTGTCCCCGACAACACACCCGCGGGACTCAATGTCAAACCTGCGGGCAATGCTCCCGAAGCGACGGACCACGTCGGCGCCGGTGACCCCGACGCAGTAAACGTGTAAGGACCATAGGCAGTTCCCACCGTGCCCGATGAGGGCGGAGACGCAGCCGCAATCACGGGCATCACCGGTGACGTGAGGGTGGAGGCGCAGAGCGAGCCTGGCGTAATCTGATTGAAAGAGATGGTTCCATTGTTGTCCGAGTTCCTGCCAACGTTGATGTTCCAGCAGCTGCCGTCGGCCACGGTGATGTACCCGCTGTTCTGCCAAAACAGCTCCCAGTAGTTGTACCCAGACATGGCCGCCAGATTCACGGTGGACGCCGGCGCAAAGTAGCCCACATCCGCGATGCTCGTGTTCGAGGCGACCCACAACTCGATGAGTGTGGTCCAACCTTCGCCGTAGGGGGAGTCCAAGGCGCCAGCCGCGGCTCCGACCGTCATCGGCAGGGCGAAACCACCCGACGAGGTTCCGGTGACGGAATTCGGAAGTCCCGCAGACAGCACGGCCAGACCCGCCGATGCGGGACCGTAGTTGCCTTGAACGGACACGGGATCAAACGTGATCGAGCACCCCCCGGAAGAGGGGCTCACGCTGGCACCGGTCGTCCAATCGTCGGAGTAGCAGTTCGCAGTCAGGACCTGCATGGTGGTCGTCTGACTTTTACCACCGATGTTCAAAGGCGTCGCCGTCGTGGGGGGGACGTAAGGGAGTGACCCTTGCATCTGCGGAGCGAAGTAGCCGGGCACCGAGAACTGGTTGAATGTGTACGTCGATACGTAGCTGTCGGAGTTCCCAATGGCGGAGTACCAATAGTTGCCGGCGAAGAACGGTCCCCAGAAGTTGGTGGGAGTCTCGCCGGAGCAGTAGCCGGCACTGCCGCATGCGTAGGTGGTGGTGTCACCCCATGCAGTCGGTGGAGTCGAGCTAGGGAAGGCGTTGCCCGGCCAGTTAGGCCCGCCGGGTACCACCCAGTTGCCGCAGGTCAGTGCCCAGTCGCCCAAGGTGAGCCCTGCTGCATTGCCGGCGTTCGCAGAGCCGACCTGGAACCAGGTGAGGGATGGGTCACTTGCGTTGCACAGCAGGAGGTTGGTGAGCACGGACGAAGTCGCCTCGGGCAACCCGCCGTCGGCCGCGTAGTAGGGAGCGAGAGTGTTCCCGTCGTAGCAACTGCCGGGGTTCGACCCTGGCATGGGTGCAGCGTAAGAGGCACAGGAGGTGAGGGTGCTGCTCGTCGGCAATGCCGAGACGGCACCTCCCGTTGCGGTGGTCAGGATTGGTGGGCAAAGGGTGTTGTACGCACCGCCTAAGAGCTCACTTGGGGACGGGAATGCTGTCGGGTAGAACTTGCCGTTCGCGGCTTTGACCGCGGTGCCGTTGTTCTTATTCCATTGCAGGATGTTGGCGTAACACTTTCCTGCATCCCGAAGGCCGATGTACTGGTAGAGCGCCGTGCCGTCCATGTCTCCCGTTGGCGGGCACATGTCGGACTCTTTCGGCAGCATGCACAGCGGCGACGATCCTGTAGCCGTAGTTGAATGCGTCACTGAACTGCCGACGTTAAGTGCATAGTTGATGCCTCCATTGATCGAGTTGGACCCGCTCGCCGTCGGCCAGACCTGTCCTCCGACAGGACCATCCGTAACAATGAAAGAGATCGTGTTGATGTACAACTGGTTCATCCGGGCGGCATACAACTGGGCGAGGGCCTGCTGCGCGAGGTTGTAATACTGCGCCTGATTCTTGGCCGTCGGTGTAGCGCCGAGAGCGGCCTCCAGCTTGGGGTACGAATAGTAGGTACCAAACACCTGTCCCAACGAATTGATGGGAGCATCCTTGCCCGCGTTGTAGTAGTTCAGCTGGTTGATCAGGGTCTCTAATGTGAATCCGGCCTGCAGGGCGATGGCGGACTGCTCGTAGTACCCGACGAGAGCATTGTTGTACTGATCGAAGAGAGGTACCGCGTTCACGCCTGCATTCACATTGACCTGCGTCGCCGTGACCAGCTGGTCAACCAACGCCTCGGCCAGATCCTGCGAACTCTGCAGCCCTGCGGGCCTAACGTATTTGTAGCAATCAACACCCTCTTTGCCTGGCGGGTTTGGCAGGAGAGATCCATTGCACTTATTGGTGACCTGGCTCCCGGAGACACCCTCGATCCATTCATTGAATAGCACCTGGGTGGTCGGCCCAGCGAATGTGTTCTGGGAGGCAAAGAGCGACGACTGCGCTACTTCCTCCACGGTAGCGCTGGTAGGCGCATCGCAACTGTCCCAGAGCCCGAAGTCGGTCATGAAGTCGTATAAGAGCCCGCCACCGTTGCACTCGGCCAAGTTATTGACATCCCCCATGAATGCGGTCAGGTCAGCGTTGGTGATCTCCCCTTCGGCGGAATAGAAGGCTTGCAGGATCGCACCCTTCGCCTGACTCAATTCCAGCTGGATCTGATCGATCTGGGCTTCCTGGTAGGCCAGTTGGGCGTTCATGGTGGCGAACTGTGCGGAGATACAGGCTTGCTGGGCATTCGCCTGGGCATTGCCTGCCCGGTTTTGGATCCCCGAACTGATCGCACCACCGACATAAGGGATGTAGTTGATGACGCCGGTGGCGACCTTCAGTCCGATATCCGAACTGGGCGACATGACCGATGCACAGTTGGACGAAGCTGCACGTGGGGTGGCTGCCCTCGTCTGCTTCGCCGCAGTAGGAGCGGTTGAGAATGCGGCATCGACCATTTCATAAGGAATGAGTCCCGCCGGAGCCTGCGGTTGGAAGGCGAATGGCTTCCCGGTCAATTCTGGGAACCGGCCATTGGCCTGGGTTCGAACCCGGTACGTCCCCGCGTCAACCTCAAACCTCATCGGCCTGATCCCGCGGGTCTTTGTCGCTTTTACCGTCGACCAGCCGGTGTCGGTCTGGCGCTCCAGGGTGACGCGCCAGTCGCGAATCGGCCCGATCTTGACTTCCAGGGTGGCGTATCCGCCGACTGTGATGTTCGGTGTCGGGACGTACTGGCGAGGCGTCGATGTCGTTTCAGGGTGGTCATGCTGGGCCGGCACCACGACGCGGTAGGTCCCCGCTCCCACGGGGAGGGAGACCTCCTCACGAGTGCCTCTGGTCAAATAGTCGCCGGCCCGCTCCCACGAATCGCCGTTACGTCGCTCCAGCGTGAACTGCCAGGCGCCGGGACCTGCCTGCGCGGGGCCCACCTGCACGAGTAGGCGCGGCCCGCCCGTCATGGTCACGCGTGGCTTCGCCTTGGCTGCGGGGACCGACACCGGAGTGCTGTGAGGGGCTGTCTGGGGTGACTGGGGTGCCTGGCGGACGGCCTCGGGCACCGCCGATACCGACTGCGGGGCCACGAGCAACGC
>CAZQRR010000126.1:0-5900 GCA_964595675.1 uncultured Rubrivirga sp.
AGCAATACGACGAACCTCGAGAATTCCGAAAGGTAGGCACGCAATGGAATCGACGATCGCGCGGGAAGACGACGTCATGGAGGCCATGAAGGACGTCGTCGATCCCGAACTGGGGATCAATGTGGTGGACCTCGGCCTTGTCTACGGGGTGTCCGTGGACGAAGGGAATATTGCCACCATCGACATGACGCTCACCTCTGCGGCGTGCCCGCTTACAGACGTGATCGAAGATCAGACTCGGGCGGCCCTCCAGCCCGTGGTCAACGACTTCCGTATCAACTGGGTCTGGATGCCACCATGGGGACCGGACAAGATCACCGACGACGGCCGAGAGATGTTGCGAAGCCTGGGCTTCAACGTCTGATACTGATCGTCACGGGTCCGGTGTCGCGGATGCGTAGTATTCCGGAGCGATGATCTCAGCAACCGGCATTGAACTGCGTGCTGGTTCGGAATTGCTCCTGACGTGCGAGGCACTCAGGGTCGCCCCAGGTGACCGTATCGGTCTGGTAGGGCGCAACGGGGCCGGCAAGACGACCTTGATGCGGACGCTGTCGGGGGAGACCCAGCCGGCGTCCGGTTCGGTCTCCAGCAAGGGAACCGTCGGTTACCTGCCCCAAGATCCGCGTGCTGCGCATACCCAGGAACTGGCGCGGGAGCGGATCTTGAACGCTCGAGGTCTGGGGGAGTCGACCACGCGACTGGCGAAGGCGATCGAGTCGATGGCGATCGCCGCCGAGGGCAGCCCCGAGTGGGACAAGGCTGCGTCGCGGTATACACGTGCGGAGAGCGACTTCCTTGCGCAGGGCGGATATGCCGCGGAGTCCGAGGCGGCCACGATCGCGGCGTCGCTCGGGTTGCCTGCACGAGTTCTAGACGCGGCGTTGGGAACCTTGTCCGGTGGTCAGCGTCGGCGCGTGGAACTCGCCCGCATCCTGTTCGGGCACGCCGACGTCCTGCTCCTCGATGAGCCGACGAACCATCTGGACGCCGACTCGATTCGCTGGTTGCGGGAGTTCCTGCGTGGCTACGCCGGTGGTTTCGTGGTCATCAGCCACGACACCGAACTGTTAGCCGACACGGTGAACAAGGTGTGGCATCTGGACGCGATGCGCCAGGAGATCGATCAGTACTCCATGGGCTGGTCCGCTTACCTACTGGCTCGTGAAACGGATGAGCGTCGTCGTAAGCGCGAGCGTCGCAACGCCGAACAGCAGGCGGCCTCGCTTCGCATGCAAGCCGAACGGATGCGCGCGAAGGCAACCAAGGCCAAGGCTGCGCAAGGGATGCTCAAGCGCGCGGAAAGACTCCTCGCGGAGACCGAAGGTGAGCGAGCCACGGACAAGGTGGCGGCGCTGCGGTTTCCCCAACCCAGACCTTGCGGCAAGGTGCCCTTGACTGCCCAAGGGTTGTCCCGAAGTTACGGCAGCCTCGAAGTGTTCACCGACGTCGATCTGGCCATCGACCGTGGATCGAGGGTGATGATCCTGGGATTGAATGGTGCCGGGAAAACCACGTTGCTCCGCATCCTGGCCGGGGTGGATCAGCCCGACACCGGCACCATCGAAACCGGCCATGGTGCGGTGATCGGCTACTACGCCCAGGAGCACGAAACCCTCGATCCGACCGCAACGGTGGAAGAGACCTTGGCGCACGCGGCTCCCGACCTCGATGACACCCGTAGGCGAACGATCCTCGGCTCCTTCCTTTTCGCGGGGGATTCGGTGCGCAAACCCACCGGAGTGCTCTCTGGTGGGGAAAAGACCAGGTTGTCCCTGGCATGCCTGGTGGTCTCCGGTGCGAACGTTCTGCTCTTAGATGAACCGACGAACAACCTGGACCCGGCATCTCGCGCAGAGGTGCTGACAGCCTTACGGTCCTACGAGGGGGCGGTGATCTTGGTCAGTCACGATCCAGGTGCCGTCACGGCCCTTGAACCTGAGCGGGTGGTCCTGTTGCCCGACGGGGATGAGGATCTGTGGAGTGAGGACTACCTCGACCTGGTTGAACTGGCGTGAATGGGAACGCCACCGATGATGGGAGCGAGCATGAGCGACGCTGACCGCATAGTCGTCCACTCCGAAGGCGACGTCCTACGTGTGCGGCTGAACCGACCGGAAGTTCGCAACGCCCAAACACCCGCCATGTGGGAGCACCTCGCCGCGATCGCGAGTGAGATCCCCGTTGGCACGCGATTCGTCGTGCTGTCCGGTGAAGGCAAGGACTTCTCGGCAGGCCTCGATCGAGCGGTGCTGGCGGAGGGCATGCTCACAGACCTCCAATCCGACCCGGAAGGCGTCATCGCACGTGCTCAGGAGGGCTTCGCGCGCTGGATGCAGATCCCGCAAGTGGTGATCGCAGAGGTTCAAGGCAACGCGATCGGTGCCGGATTCCAACTCGCGTTGGCTAGCGATGTGATCATTGCCGCACCGGACGCACGGTTCGCCATGCGCGAGGTTTCGATCGGGCTGGTGCCGGATCTGGGTGGTACGGGTGCGCTGGTTGATGCCATCGGTTACCGCCGCGCGTTCGCTCTGTGTGCGACCGGAGCCTTCGTGTCCGCTGAGCAGGCCCGGGACTGGGGCCTGGTTCACATGGTTGCCGAAGACCCGTCGGTCGCCTGCGGGGAGCTCATCGAGACGTTTCGATCGCTTGATCCTGCGACCGTGGGAGACATCAAGGGACTTCTTCAGCGCGTAGCTGGTGATCGGGACTCCTTCGCCCTCGAACGCAGTGCTCAAATCCAGCGACTCAACACGCTACTTGGCGGCCTACAACCGTGAGCATGCAGTCGGTCTGGCAGACGTACCAGTCGATGACACGCGATCGGTCTGTTGCTGATAAGCGGGTATCGCGCTCGACTGTCAAGCGGATCCTGGGATATGCCGGTCCCTATCGAGTGATCATCGGGATCTTCCTCTTCACGCTGGTGATCGCTGCTCTGTTGAGCGTTGCGCAACCGCTGCTGTTCAGGCGAATCGTGGACGACGGCATCTCAGTAGGTAACTCTTCACTCGTCACCTGGACTGCGGTTGCTATCGCCGGGTTGGCCATAGCCGACTCGGCATTGGGTCTAGTGAGCCGCTGGTATTCGGCGCGCATCGGCGAGGGCTTGATATTCGACCTACGGACCCAGGTTTACGACCACGTCCAAAGACAGTCGGTCGCCTTCTTCACGCGCGCGCAGACGGGTGCATTGATATCGCGTCTGAACAGCGATGTCATCGGCGCGCAGCAGGCGTTCACCTCCACTCTCGGGGGAGTACTGGGTAATTTGATCTCCGTTTCGATCGTTCTGGTCGCGATGTTCGCGCTGTCCTGGCAGATCACCCTGGTGTCCTTGATCCTGGTGCCGCTGTTCTTGCTTCCTGCTCGGTACATGGGCCGGCGCCTGCAGGCGATGACCAGGGAGCAAATGAGCGTCAACGCATCCATGAGCTCGCAAATGACTGAGCGCTTCAATGTGTCGGGGGCGTTACTCGTGAAGTTGTTCGGGCGTCCGGACGACGAAGCTCGCTCCTTCTCCGGGAAGGCCGAGCGAGTCCGGGACATCGGTGTGCGAATCGCCATGGCCAACAGGTGGTTCTTCACTGCCCTCACCCTGGTCGCGGCACTTGCGACCGCCATCACCTACGGCCTCGGTGGCAATCTGGTCATCGACGGTGCGATCACCCTAGGCACCTTGCTCGCCCTCGTTGCGCTCCTCGCTCAGCTCTATGGCCCGCTCACCGCGCTCAGCAATGTGCGCGTCGATGTCATGACCGCCCTGGTGTCCTTTGAGCGGGTCTTCGAGGTCTTGGATCTCAAACCGCTCGTCCAAGAACCCATCGAGCCTCGAGCGTTGCCGACCGGGGGCTTGTCGATCGATTTCAACCACGTCGACTTCACCTATCCCACAGCGGCACAAGTGTCCCTGGCTTCATTGGAATCAGTTGCCCGTGAGGAGACGGCGGGCGCGGGCGAGCCGGTCCTGGACGATGTGTCCTTCCATGCTGACCCCGGGACATTGACCGCACTCGTCGGACCATCGGGCGCCGGAAAGACAACCATCACCGCGCTGCTGACCCGGCTGTACGACCCGACCGGTGGCGCGGTTCTCGTCGGTGGCGTGGACATCCGCGATGTCTCCGGTTCGGATCTTCGCGGTGCCGTTGGCGTGGTAACGCAGGACGCCCATCTTTTCCACGAGACGATCGCGGACAATCTTCGCTACGCCCGACCCGATGCCACCACCGACGAGATGCGGGCTGCGTGCGCATCCGCGCAGATTCTCACCCTCATCGACCAACTTCCTGACGGATTCAACACCGTGGTGGGTGATCGAGGCTATCGCCTCTCTGGAGGCGAGAAGCAGCGGCTGGCGCTTGCGCGGCTGTTCTTGAAGGCACCTCGGGTGGTTGTCCTCGACGAGGCGACCGCCCACCTGGACAGTGAGAGCGAACGGCTGGTGCAAACGGCCCTCGACACCGCACTCGAGGGTCGAACGAGCATGGTGATCGCGCATCGTCTATCCACTATTCGTCGGGCCGATCAGATCCTGGTGGTCGTGGGCGGCCGGGTGGTCCAGCGTGGGACCCACGAGGAACTTCTCGCCGAAGGCGGCATGTACGAAACGCTCTACCGAACGCAGTTCAGCGATTCGTAGGAGTGATTCCCATGCGGGCTGCCAATACCCACACCGTCATGCTGAAGCGTCGTCGGCGCTCTCCTTGGCCTCGCGGCGCAAGAAGAAGAACCATCCGGCGATAGCTACTCCCGCGAATAGCAGCCACTGGACGGCATAAGAGATGTTCTGAAGATCGTCCGGTTCCGACATGGGCACGGCGATCAACGGATCAGCAGGTTGCGACTGCGCTTGCTGGAGATACCAGTCCATTACGCCGGGATCGGGAAGTTGAGCCGCTTCAATATCTGTGACCTGCTCGGCCGGTAGACCGCCACGATCGGTCAGGGCTTCGCCTTCGGTGAGCGGACGGGCAACACCGGTGATGGTCACCACGCTGGAGTCGACGGCTGGCACCTCAGGTGATTGTCCAGCGCTGGTCGCTGCGGGAATCCAGCCGCGAAGAACCCAGATGCGACCTTGGTCGGTCTGCAGTTGCTCCAGTACCCAGAATCCATTTCGCCCCTCGAGCGGTCGTTGACGGACGAGGCGCTGGGACTGGGGAAGATAGCTGCCGGTCACGGTGACTGCGGTGAATTCCGGAACATCATCCAAGGGGGACGGAGTGACGGGATCCAACTGGCTGGCCATTTGCGCCTGCTGCTCGGCGCGCTTGTCCTCTGCGCGGGACCACTGCCAGCGGCTTAGCAGTCCGAACGCGAGGATCGCGACGATAACCACCGCCGTGAAGCCTTGCCAGCGCCGGGTGCGCAGGAGTTGGAGCACCGTTCCACTGTACGGCGAGACTAGGTGACCGACGAGTGAGGATCGCGAGGACTCGACGGCTCGTCGTCCGACACGATCACCACCCCTTCGATGGCGATGCCCGAAGCTGGGAGTGCCGCCTGAGCCTGAGGGGTCACGTGGTCCGGGGCGCCCGTATCGCGCGCCTTGCCTGCGTTGGCGATCACCACCGCGAGATAGGGAAGCACGACCGCCCCCGCGATCAGCACCCACCTGGGCCAACCGGGAACGAAAATCGCTCCGATCACGCACGCGGTGCGGATCCCCATCGAGATCAGGTACTTGCGGGTCCGACCCGCCTGCTCGGCGCTGAGCGCCCGTTGGGCACTCGTGATCGTTTGGGGGCCGTCTGACACCCCAATAAGGTAAACCCGATCCCGGGCGACCGCGCGTCGGTGACCGGGAATCGAGAAGCAATAGGCGAGAAAGCCAACAAGTAGGGAGTCGTCCATGTCCGATCGGGTCTACGGCATCAGCGAGGTCGTCGGGACAT
>CAZQRR010000127.1:0-5888 GCA_964595675.1 uncultured Rubrivirga sp.
CACTGTTACTCCTGCTCTTGTTGACATCATGCGGTGCGATGGCGCAAGATGTGCTCCCACCACGAAGCACGCACGGATCTGACGCCCTGCCTCGGTACGGATCGGAATGTTCTGCAGATTGGGATCCGACGACGACAACCGACCGGTGGCAGCGGCGGTCTGCTTGAACGTGGTGTGGATCCGCCCGCTCTCATCGGCGAGAGGCAGCAGGCCGTCGACCGTCTGGCGGAGTTTGGACACGTCGCGCCATGCCAACAGCTGCTCTACGACCGGATCACCCGTTGAGCTGAACAGGTTCTGTAGGGCTTCGGCGTCGGTCGTGTATCCGGTCTTGATCTTCTTCGTCTTGGGCAGACCCCGTTGCACGAACAAGATCTCCTGCAATTGTTTCGGCGACCCGAGGTTGAACTGCTCGCCAACGATGCGGTGCGCCTCCTGCTCGGCGGCACGCATCTGCTCGCCGAATTGCTCGGACAGCTCGCGCAGTCTCACCTCATCGACCGCGATGCCGGCGAACTCCATGCGCGCCAAGAGTCCGGCCAGCGGGATCTCCATGTCGATCAACAGGGGCTCGAGCTGTTCTTGCTGCAAACGCGCGCTCAGATGTTCCGCAATTTGATCGATCGCGTGCGCTTCGCTGGCGAGGTCCTGCAAGGCCGTGGAGTCGTCGGCGTCGAATGTCAACTGATCGGCGGTCTGCGCTGAGCGCTCGACGGGTGCGCCCAGTACCCGCTCGCTGACATCGTCGAGTGCATAGGAACGGGCTCCCGGCGCGTCCAGGTAGGCAGCGAGCGCGGTGTCCATCGTGACGCCGGCAATCAAGTTGGCACCGTCGGTGGCCGTCAACAGCGCCAAATCAGGGCCCTTCACGTCGTGCGTGCGCTTGACCAGGTCGGTCCGGCCCAACCAGGCGAGCACCGCGGTTCGATCGGCAGCACCCTTCTGGCTGCCGACCTGATCGAGGGGTATGGCCAGCAGTCGCTCGCCCGAACTCACGGCGATGGCGGTGATGTCGCCGCGTCCGGCGGACCATGAACCGCGCAATGCGATGGCCGCATCGCTGATCTGCTCGAGAGCCTTCGCGGCTTCCCCCGTATCGATGATCTCGACCGCGGGGGCCGCGGCTGATTCCGTGGCTGACTTCCCCTGAACGGCCGACTGTCCAGAATCCACTGCGTGCGGCAGGGCATTGATTCGCGATCGAAGCGCGGAGAACTGCAAAGACTCGAATAGCCGTTCCAGCTCAGCGCGCGACCACTCGCGCCACTCCAGCGCATCGACGGACACGTCGAGGGGAACGTCGCGGATCAACTCGGTGAGTTCCCGATTCACGAGGACCTGGGACACCGCCTCGCGCAACGCTTCGCCAACCTTGCCGCCCACTTCATCGACATGGTCGATCAGGCCGCCAAGATCACCGTAAGTAGTCAGCCACTTCAGCGCGGTCTTCTCCCCCACACCCGGGATCCCGGGAAGGTTGTCACTCGGATCACCGCGCAATGCCGCGAAATCGGGGTACTGAGCCGGGGTCAGGCCGTACTTCTCCTCCACCGATTCCGGAGTCATCCGTGCGAGGTCCGACACACCCTTCTTGGGGTACAGAACCGTGGTGACGTCGTCGACCAACTGGAACGTGTCACGGTCTCCGCTCACGATCTGCACCTGCAAGCCGCGATCTCGACCTTCGGTTGCCAGGGTCGCGATGACGTCGTCGGCCTCGAATCCCTCGACCTGCAGAGTCGATATGCCGAGGGCTCGAACCACCTCCTTGATGAGTTCGACCTGTCCCTTGAAGCCATCGGGTGAGGATGCGCGAGTGGCCTTGTAGTCCGGGAAGCGATCGGTTCGGAAGCTCTTTCGCGACACATCGAACGCGACCGCAACGTGACTGGGTGCTTCGTCCCGCAACAAGTTGACCAGCATGGACGTGAACCCGTAGACGGCATTCGTCGGCTGCCCGGTGGTGGTGCTGAAGTTCTCTACCGGGAGTGCGTAGAAGGCGCGATAGGCGAGCGAGTGGCCGTCCAGAAGGAGCAGGGTGTGTTGTCCGGAGGTACTCGAACCGCGGGGCACGTTCCGATCCTAGGGATCAGGAACGTTGTCGGGCTGATCGCAGATCGTGACCCATAGGCTGATTCCATGACGGACGCCTCCCCAACGAACGACGGCGATGACCGCTTCCCTACCGAATTCTCCGAACTGGGCGTAGGTGCGCTGGCGGAGAAGTTGGGCATCCAGATCACCTCGGCCTCAGCCGAAAAGGTCGTGGGGATCATGCCGGTGGTCGGAAACACCCAGCCCTACGGACTGCTGCACGGGGGCGCCAGCGCGGTACTGGCCGAATCCCTCGGCTCGATACACGCCGCGTTCAATGCTGGTCCGGAGAACATCGTCGTGGGCGTGGACCTCAACTGCACCCATCATCGATCGGCCACCGAAGGGGTCGTGATCGGTGAAGCCACCACGCTTTCCGCCGGAAGGACCCTCGTCAGTTCCCAGATCCGGATCGTGAACGAGGCCGGCCAGCCGATCTGCACCGCACGGCTCACCTGCCTGGTCCGACCCGCCCCGCGCGCCACCTGACGCAACACGCTCACCCGCGCTGGGCACGAACGAGTAACGAATCGCGCCAAACTGCCCAACAGCACCCCATCGCTCAGGGAACCGGGCTAGGGTTTCACGATCATTTCGGGTGGCTCCCGCTGCTCGTGTCCGATACCGCCCTGGAGGTCCCTTGCTCAGCCGAGCCCGTGGCACCGCTGGCGCCCTGGTCCTCACCGTCCTCGCGGCCCTCGGGCTGGCCGTGATGGCATCGGCGCCCGCGCAGGCGGCGGACACGATCCTCATCGGATCGTTCACCGCCCCCGACGGTTCGCCCATCCCCGACGTCGCCGTTACCGTCAGTAGCGAGGACGGATTCAGCGAGACCGTCACCAGCGACGCAGCTGGGGAGTTCTCCGCTGTCCTACCCGGCGGTGGCACCTACCAAATCGACCTCGACGTATCGACCCTCCCTGCGGGCATCGCTCTCGAGAAGGCCGAGGACGAGAGCCGCTCGTTGCTCGTCCTCGGTGGCGAAAAGCGGATCCTCACCAAACTGGTCGAAGGTGAGGGCGGCGGAGGCGGCGGAGGCGGCTTCATCAACGTCACCGGCGATCAATTCATGCAACTGCTCTTCGACGGTCTGCTGTTCGGCGTCATGATCGCCCTCGCAGCCCTCGGCTTGAACCTGGTGTTCGGAACCACGGGTCTGACGAACTTCTCCCATGGAGATCTGGTCACCTTGGGCGCCTTCACTGCCTTGCTCCTCAACCTGGTAGGCGTCCACCTCGTGATCGCCGCACCGATAGCGGTGATCTTCTGCGCCATCGTCTTCGGCTGGGGCCAGAACAAGGTGCTGTGGCGGCCTCTGCGAAAGCGCAAGACCGGCCTGATCGCGATGATGATCATCTCCATCGGCCTGGCGATCGTCCTGCGCTACTCGGTCGCCCTGTTCTTCGGCGCCGCTCCCCAGACCTATAAGCAGTACGCCGGTCAGGCGGGCATCAGCCTCGGTCCCGTGACGTCCACACCCAAGGCACTCATCCTCGCTGTGTTGGCCATCATCACGTTGGTCGTCGTGGTCATCTGGGTTCAGCGCTCGCGCATCGGTAAGGCCACCCGCGCAGTAGCCGACAATCCCGCGCTCGCCTCGGCAACGGGCATCGACGTCGAGAAGGTCATCTCGGTGGTGTGGATCGTCTCCGCAGGTCTTGCCGCATTCGCCGGCATCTACCTGGGGATGACTCAAAACAGCGTTTGGAACATGGGGCAGCGAATCCTGCTGATCATCTTCGCCTCGGTCATCCTCGGTGGTCTGGGCACCGTCTACGGAGCGATCGTCGGTGCCCTCGTCGTCGGTGTCTTCATCAATATGACCAGCCTGATCATCCCCACGGAGATGAAGACCGTGGGCGCGCTCTTCGTGATGATCATCATCTTGATGATCCGACCGCAAGGCCTACTCGGCAGACGAGAGAGGGTGGGCTGACATGGATTGGGGATTCATACTCACCCAGACCACCACGCAGGCGATAGGCATCACCGCCATCATCTACATCCTCGCCGCGATCGGCCTGAACGTGCAGTTCGGTTACGCCGGACTGTTGAACTTCGGCCAGGTGATGTTCGTCGCCGCGGGCTCATATGCGGTGGGCGTCATCGTGCTCACCTTCGATCTGAGTCTGTGGCTGTCGATCCTCGTCGCGATCCTCGTCGCGACCGTGCTTGCGCTCCTGCTGGGTATCCCCACTCTGCGCCTGCGCGCCGACTACCTCGCGATCGTGACCATCGCAGCCAGCGAGTTGTTCCGACTGACCGTCCGGTCCATTGCCTTCAAGGACACCCTGGGTGGCGCGCAGGGCCTCAACGGCAAACTCGGGCAGCAGTTCCACGACACCAACCCGCTGCCGGCCGACTTCCAGAGCCTGCCGGTGTTGAGCTGGACGAGGCAGGACCTGTGGGTGGTCATCGTCGGCTGGCTCCTTGTCGCCGCCTTCACGCTCCTGGTCTGGCTGCTGGTTCGAAGCCCATGGGGACGCGTGGTCAAAGGCATCCGCGAGGATGAGGACGCCGTCGTGTCCTTGGGCAAGAACGTGTTCGTCTACAAGATGCAGGCCCTCATTCTCGGCGGCATCATCGCGGCTTTCGGTGGCATCGTCTGGGCGGTTGCGAAGCAATCGGTTCAGCCGGATACGTTCCAGCCGGACTTCACGTTCTTCGCGTACACGATCCTGCTGCTCGGTGGTGCTGCACGAGTCTTCGGTCCCATCGTGGGCGGCATCATCTTCTGGTTCCTGCTCGCTGGGACCGGCGAGTTCCTAGGCCAAGCGATCCAAGCCGGCTGGATCGACTTCCTGCAGCCCACCGACGTCGGCAACATCCGCTTCATGTTGATGGGTGCAGGTCTCATCGCCTTGATGGTCTTCCGACCGCAAGGCATTTTCGGAGATAGGAAGGAGTTGGCCCTCGATGCCCGATAGTCCAGCCACTGGCTCCCGAGCTGAGCAAGCCAAAGCCGTCCTCGCTACCGTCGAGCCGCGCCCAGGTGTGCCGAAGCCGGACCCGATCCTCGTGGCGGATCACGTGCGGCGCGCGTTCGGCGGCTTGACAGCGGTGAACGTCGAGCACGTGGAGATCCAGCGTGGAGCGATCACCGCCTTGATCGGCCCCAACGGGGCCGGCAAGACCACCTTCTTCAACCTGATCACCGGTTTCGATGATGCCAACGAGGGCAAGTGGGCCTTCAACGGTCGTCAGGTGGCCGGGACCGCGCCGTATCGCCTCGCCCGGATCGGGATGGTTCGCACCTTCCAACTGACCAAGGCCCTCAGCCGCATGACGGTCATCGACAACATGCGCCTCGGCGCCAAGAAGCAGACCGGTGAGCACTTCTTCGCTGCCATCTTCCCGTTCCTGTGGCGCGCTCAGGAGAAGCAGATCGACCTACGCGCCATGAGCCTGCTTGAGCGCTTCAACCTGCACCAGAAGGTCGCCGACTTCGCCGGATCACTGTCCGGCGGTCAGCGCAAACTCCTGGAGATGGCGCGCGCCCTCATGTCCGATCCGGAACTTGTGATGCTGGATGAGCCGATGGCGGGCGTGAACCCGGCCCTCAAGCAGAGCCTGCTCGGCCACATCAAAGCGATCCGCGAAGAGGGCACCACCGTGCTGTTCGTGGAGCACGACATGGACATGGTCCATGACATCTCCGACTGGGTCATCGTCATGGCACAAGGTGAGGTCATTGCCGAAGGTCCGCCGGATGCGGTCATGAAGGATAAGGCCGTGATCGACGCCTACCTGGGAGCCCATCACGATTCCAACCTCACCGAGTCCGGTGAGGCACT
>CAZQRR010000128.1:0-5773 GCA_964595675.1 uncultured Rubrivirga sp.
GCCGAACATCTGCAGATGCGCGAGACCGCGGGCATGATCGATCTCACGCCGTTCGCGATCTTCGACATCACGGGTCCCAGTGCCCTCGATGTGGTGCAGCGTGCGGCAGTCCGCCAGATGGACGTGGCCGTCGGCAAGGTCATTTACACGCCGGTCCTCAGCCCGCGCGGAGGCTTCAAGTCCGACCTCACGATCATGCGCTTGGGCAAGAACCACTTCCGCGTGGTGACCGGTGGAGCTCACGGCATGGCGGACAAGAAGTGGTTCGCCGATCTGCTCCCGGCCGACGGCACGGCGCAAATCCAGGATCTGACGTCGTCGATGACCACGCTGGGTGTCTGGGGCCCGAATGCCCGCGCCATCATCCAGTCTTTGACCAAGGCGGATATGTCGAATGAAGGTCATCCGTTCGGCACCTGCCGCGTCATCGAGATGGGCTCGCTGCGCGTTCTTGCCTCGCGGATCTCCTACGTAGGAGAGCTGGGCTGGGAGTTGTACCTGCCGATCGAGCAGGGCGCCAAATTGTGGAGCATGGTCTGGGAGACGGGCCAAGAACATGGCCTGATTCCCGTGGGTATCGGTGTTTACGGCACCACGGGTCGTCTCGAGAAGGGCTATCGCGCCTACGGGGCTGAACTCGATAGCGAGTACAACGTGATCGAGGCGGGTATGTCCTTGAAGAAAGTCAAGGACGCCGACTTCATCGGCAAGGAGGCCTACCTCAAGCAGCGCGACGAGGACCCCATCGCACTCATGTGCACCTTGTCGGTCAAGGACCACACGAGTTCCTCGGGCGAGAAGCGCTACATGCTCGGCATGGAACCGATCCTGACCCTCGATGGTGCGCCGATCACCGACAAGCACGGGCGTCGGTCCTTCGTCACGAGCGCTGGGTCTGCGCCGTCCCTCGGCAAGCACCTCCTCATGGCGTACTTGCCACCGGAGCACGCGATCGAAGGAACCGACCTGCTCGTCGAGTACCTCGGTGAGCGCTACCCGGTCGTGGTGGATCGAGTTGGATCAACCCCGCTCTTCGACCCCAACAACGAACGGATCCTGGGCTGATGGAGATCTGTGTTTGCATAAAGCGTTATCCGTCGCTCGGCAGCGCCATCATGCTGACCGAGGACCGCATGGCGATCGACACCGACAAACTCGGTTTCACGCTGAGCCCGCACGAGGAGTGCGCAGTGGAAGCCGCCGTGCAACTCAAGGAGGAGTTCGGTGGCACGGTGACGTTGGTGTCCCTGGGGCCCGATGGCGTGGAAGAACAGATCCGCGAGCAGTTCGCGATCGGTGCTGACCGGGCGATCTGGATCCACTCCGACACCACCGATGTGGACCCGCAGGCTGCTGCCAAAGCTCTGGCCGAGGCGATCGAAGCCGATGGAACCGCCTTCGATCTGATCCTGCTGGGCTCGGAGAGCGCCGATAACGCAAATTCCCAGACAGGTGTCCGACTGGCCCATCGCCTGGGCCGACCTGTCGTGACTGCGGTCAAGGGCATGAAGATCAATGACAAAGTGGCGACGTGCGAGCGCGCCGTAGGCACCATGCGTGAGGTCTACACGGTTCCTTTACCGGCCGTTGTGACGGTGAAGGACGGATTGAACATCCCGCGCTATCCGTCGGTTCCCGGCCGCATCAAGGCGCGGAAGAAGCCGATCGACGAAATTCCGGCGAACCTCGATGCGCCACGTATCGAACTGGTCGGACTTACTGCACCGATTCGGGAATCCAAAGGCGCGCAGAACCTCGGAGCCGGTGAGGAAGCCGCCGATGCTCTCGTCGACGTCATGAAGCAGATCGGAGTGTTGTCATGATCTTGATCTACGTCGATCACGATCGAGGTGAGCTCGATCCGCTCGCCGCTCAGGTTGCGACACTGGCCCGGTCGATCGACGACGACGTCCAGGCGGTGATCGTCGGCTCCAACGCTGAGAAGTGCGTCGACGAACTCGGCAGGTACGGAGTTCGGACCGTCCACCATGGAGTGGATGACCGCCTCGGCGACTACGTGCCGTTGGCCAGTGCACGAGCGGTTCTGGCGGTCATGGAGAAGTTCTCTCCGCGCGCCGTCCTGGCCGCCAGCACGCCACGTGGCAACGAGGTCTTGGCCCATGTCGCGGCACTTCGTGACCTGCCACTTGTCACCGAGTGCAGCCAGATCACGCTGACGGGCTCGGACAGTGCAGAGGTCACGCGTGCTCGTTGGGGTGGCAACCTGCTCGAGCGGAGCAGGGTCACCGGCGATCCTCTGCTCGCAAGCGTGCAGGCGCATGCCGTCGCGGTTCAGGAAGCCCCAGGCACTGCGGCGCTGGAGGCATTCGATGTCCCCCTGACCGATGCAGATCTCATCGTCGGCATCACCGATCGCACAGGTGCGCAGGCGACTGGAGTCGGACTCGCGGAAGCCAAGGTCGTGATCTCCGGTGGTCGCGGTATGGATGGCCCCGAAGCCTTCGCGATGTTGGAGGAGCTTGCCGACATCCTCGGCGGAGCCGTGGGCTGCTCGCGTGTGGTGACTGCAGCAGGTTGGCGTCCGCACGCGGAGCAGGTTGGGCAAACCGGGACCAAGGTCGCGCCGGAGTTGTACCTCGCATTCGGCATCAGTGGCGCCACTCAGCACATCGCTGGCTGCAAGTCCGCGAAGACGCTGATCGCCGTCAACACCGACGCCCAGGCGCCGATCATGACGCATGCCGACTACGCCGTGGTCGACAACCTGCACACGCTGCTGCCCGTCCTGATCGAAAAGGCGCGCGCCGCAAAAGGCGCGTAGTCAGGGAGCTTCCATGCCGACCGATATCGAGATCGCACAAGCTGCGACGCTAAAGCCGATTACGGACATAGCCGCACTGGTGGGCATTCCCGAGGATGTCCTCGAGCCCTATGGCCGAACCAAGGCCAAGGTTCGACTGGAGTGGCTGCTGCGCCAGCCGATCCGCCCTAGCGCACGCATGATCTTGGTGACCGCGATCAGTCCCACGCCGCCGGGTGAGGGCAAGACCACCACCACGGTCGGGTTGGGCGACGGTCTTCGGCACATTGGCAAGAACGCGATGATCTGCCTGCGTGAGCCATCCCTGGGCCCGGTCTTCGGGATGAAGGGTGGTGCCGCTGGTGGCGGTAGGGCCCAGGTCGTGCCCATGGAAGACATCAACCTGCACTTCACCGGTGACTTCAACGCAATAGCTCTGGCGAACAACCTGCTCGCAGCGTTGATCGACAACCACATCCACCACGGAAACGCCCTGGGCATCGACGTCCGCCGAGTCACCTGGAAGCGCGTGGTGGACATGAACGATCGGGCGCTGCGCGACATCACCGTGGCCTTGGGGGGTCCGGGCAACGGGTATCCACGCGAAGACGGGTTCGACATCGTCGTCGCTTCGGAGATCATGGCCATCTTCTGCCTGGCGACCGACGTGGAAGACCTCAAGGAGCGCATCGGACGAATCGTCATCGGCTACACGCGAGACAAGGAACCCATCCACGCGAGCGACTTGAACGCCCAGGGGGCCATGGCGGTTCTGCTGAAGGATGCGCTGTCGCCCAACCTCGTGCAAACCCTCGATGGAACGCCGGCCTTCGTCCACGGTGGTCCCTTCGCGAATATCGCTCACGGCTGCAACAGCGTCATCGCAACCACCGGTGCCTTGCGTCTTGTGGACTACGTCGTCACGGAAGCTGGCTTCGGTGCAGATCTGGGTGCTGAGAAATTCATCGACATCACCTGCCGGAGTGCAGGACTTCGCCCATCGGCAGCAGTGATCGTCGCGACGGTGCGGGCCTTGAAGTTCCACGGTGGTGGCGATGCGAATCAACTCACGACCGAGGATCTGGACGCGTTGAAGGCTGGCATGGTCAACCTCGAACGGCACATCGCGAATGTTCGCGACCACTACGGCGTGCCACCGATCGTCTCCATCAATCAGTTCGTCACCGACACTGCGGCTGAGATCGATCTGCTCCGTTCGTATGTTGAGTCGCTAGGGGTGCCGGTCGTCCTGGCAACGCATTGGGCCCACGGCGGAGCCGGAGCGGCCGATCTGGCGCGCGCGGTCGTGGCCGTGTGCGATGCCGACGATAGGGCGGTCGACTCCGGACACGATTCCTTCGTCTATGCCGACGACGTCACGTTGTGGGAGAAGGTGGAGGCGATCGCGACCAAGATCTACGGGGCTTCGGAGATCACTGCCGACTCGAAGGTCCGCACCCGGATGCGTGAATTGGCGGCGGAGGGATTCGGCCACCTACCGGTGTGCATTGCCAAGACCCAGTACTCCTTTTCCACCGACCCATCACTGCGGGGCGCGCCGTCGGGTCACTCCATGAACATCCGCGAAGTGCGATTGTCGGCTGGAGCCGGATTCATCGTCGTCGTGTGCGGTGACATCATGACGATGCCCGGTTTGCCGAAAGTTCCCTCGAGTGAGCGCATCGACATCGTCGATGGCCTGGTAGTAGGGCTGTTCTAGTAGTGGGCCACACCACCAGCCCACGGCCGACCATTCGGCTCGAGGATGTATCGCGCCGTGGATCCAAGAGGATCGATCGCATAGATCGAGTGGTCGTCGAGTCCCCTCTCACGATTGTGGTCGAAGGGGAGGTGGTCGCCACCACCATGCGCACCCCGGGTCACGACTTGGATCTGGCTGCCGGTTGGCTCGTGAGCGAGGCCGGATTGCGTCGTGGCGACGACATCGTGGAGATGAAGTCGCTCACGGCATCTACGCGGTCGGGAGCCGCTATTTCAGATGTGTCTGATTCGACCGACGAGATCGACACCGTCCGAGTCCACGTCGCACCGGGAATCACGCCACCGCGGCCGCGCGCATACGTCACGTCGAGTTCATGCGGCGTGTGCAGCGCTGACGTGATCGATGAGGTGCCCGAGCCGTACGCACCGTTGCACACTGGTGATTGGCGACTCGAGCCGCAGCAGGCTCTCGACTTGATCGAGCAGATGCGGTCCAGGCAAAAGATGTTCGATCTCACCGGCGCGCTTCATGCGGCGGCACTCGTCGGTCCTGACTCCGAAGTCCTATTCGTTCGCGAGGACGTCGGTCGGCACAATGCGGTGGACAAAGTGATCGGTCGAGCCCTCATGGATGGCCTACTCCCGCTGACGAATCATGTTTTGGTGGTAAGCGGGAGGGTCTCGTACGAGATCGTCGCCAAGGCCTTGAGTGCGTGCATCGGCTCGATAGTCGCGGTGTCCGGACCCACTACCCTCGCCGTGGAAGTGGCCCGACGATTCGATCTACTGTTGATCGGCTTCGCTCGCGAGGATCGAATGAACGTCTACTCCGGCAGTGAGTGGGTGCGCACATGACCGCCGTTCTCGGATTCGATCAATGGTCCGCGGACGCAGCCCGGGAGGTCGTCCGCGAGATCGCCCAGGAGCCGGGGCCGGTGCTGCGCTGTCTCCAGGGAGTCCAGGAACGATTCGGCTACGTGCCTGCTGAGGCGGTGACTCTCATCGCCGAGGAGTGCAATGTCTCGCGGGCCGATGTGCACGGTGTGCTCACCTTCTACTCCGATCTGCGGACCACACCACCACCACCGGTACCGGTGCGTTTGTGCGCTGCAGAAGCTTGTCAAGCAGTGGGCGGTCGCGAACTCGTCCGTAAATGGCGGGATGCATGCGACCACGATGCCGAACTAGCTGCCGCAACCGGGGTGGACGAGCCCGTCTTCTGCCTGGGGAATTGCGCGTTGGGACCTGCGGCGATGGTCGGCGGAACCTTGCTGGGTAGGGCGAGTGTCG
>CAZQRR010000129.1:0-5664 GCA_964595675.1 uncultured Rubrivirga sp.
TCTCATGTGATCCGTGTCGATTCGCCGTCGCTGGGCAGGACGGTGAGGGTCAGAGAGTTCTGACGTGTGCCACCGAGGAGAAGCCGGTGGGCGATGCGTTGAGTTACAACTGCAGTGAGTGGGTTCTCGTCTGTTCCCGGATGGACCACCCATCGAGGAAATGCGCTGGCGCTCAACTGCAAACGCAGTCGATGTCCCACTCGCATCCGATATCCCGTATCCCCGAGATCAATCTGGACCGTAACGGGATCAGATGGACTGGGAACCAAGGTTGCACCCTCGACGATCACGTGAGTGCGACCATCGGGATACACGTCACACAATCGTGCGATCATGTGCGTCGAGGGAGCATCCGCCGAAATGACACAGGTCACTGACACGGGACCTGCCAGGTCGAGAACATCCCGACACTCATCCCCGGTGAAAGTCAAGACGTCGGGACGGGCGTGAACTGGCCTTTCGTCCGGCAGATTCAGCAACGGTCGCCAAGGGTCTTCGATGAGATGCGGAACAGGATCCTGCGGATCGTGAATCCACTCCACCATCGTTTCCTGAGCTTCCGAAGTCGACTCCAATGAGCCGCCTTGTGGTCCACGCAAGGCTTGGCCAGCACTTCCGAAATGCAGTTCATGCGTTCGTGTCTGCGGTGGTGGCCACGACGAAGACGTATGCCAGCCGTCGTTGGCGAGTTCCCAACGAACGCGAGGAATATCGCGCTGCTCACCGAGCAAGATCTGACTCAGAAACTCCACAGCGGGGGTGAGGTAACCATCCAAGAAAGCCGGCAACAGATCGCGACTCTTCAAATAGTCCGGCGTTCGACCCTCCTCGGTCAGCCAATCATCGAAGTGATCGAGCGCCCCCATGATCAAGTACTGCTGTTCTCCTGCGGGCCCACTTCGACTGCGGTCGAAATCTCGCAGTTGACCCCGGCTGAAGACATCGAACCAACCGCCGACGTGCAGAGTGGGAACGCAACCGAAGGGAACGGTCTCTCCGGAGAACATTTGTTCTTTCCAGTACGTGGAGTCCGGCCCGTGCTGCATCCAGTCATCCCAACTCGCTGACGTCAAGCCGCCGGAGTTGTTCTTGATGAATTCGGTAAAGGGACGCCCGGACCAATCGATTTCGATGTCATTCAGCGAATTGTCGATCCAGGTGTGAAGCGACCATTCGCCCATCGTCCCGAGGTTGAAGACACCGTCGAGATACATCCAGTCAGTACCGATCTCCGTGGTGGTCATCCTCGGGACCATGGCCTTCAAGGCTGGATGTCTCGATGCAGCGATTGCCCATTGGGTGAAGCCATAATAGGAATCACCGAAAGTTCCGACGTCCCCGTTGGACCAAGGTTGCTCGGTCAACCAGGTCAAGGTGTCCCATCCGTCATTCACCTCTTTGATGAACGCGTGGGTCTCTCCCTCCGAACGCACCTTGCCCCGGACGTCTTGCACGACCACGGCCAGCCCTCGCGGAGTCAGACGCTCTGCGATCTGGGACATGAAGGAGAACTGCCCACTCTTGTCGTACGGCAGTCTGATCAGTACCGCCGGAACCGGGGCATCGCTGTCCGGTAGGTAGACGTCGGTCGCCAGAGTCACTCCGTCGCGCATGGGAACGTGGACTTGCTCAGCACGCGGGTCGAGTGGGCCGAACTCATGCGGGGTGACAGCTCCGGGCACCTGCTCACCTCCCCTACACGGATGGAACGATCCTGGAAGGCTAGGTGGGGACGAACCCTCAGGCATCCGACATGTGGAGGGGAGAATGGCCCAGTTATCCGACAATCGTCGGAAGAGTCAGCTTTGGGAGCCGGCTTCGGTCACACGCAGCAACTTGACGGCCAAAAGCGCGCGCAGACGGCCAGTTGGGGATCCAAGGTCGATACCGAGCGTCGTGCCGATCTTCTTCAAGCGGTAATCGACCGAACTGTGGTGCATGTGGGCGTGTTGCGCAACCGTCCGCATCGATGCCGTCTCGCAGTACAACTCCAGCAGTTGGACGTCTTGAGGTTCCGTCGCTGCGATCGCTCGAAGGCGCGCGATATCAGGCAGGGCTTCCACTTCATCCGAGGGAAGCCGACTGATGAGGGCCAAGGCCCCTAGATCGTTGAAGGCACTGACGCAATTCACGTCACCATGGGAAGTCACCAGGGCGCACGCCTGTACGGCGTGAATCCACGATTGCGGCAGTGACCGAGCATGCCCTGGAGTACCCACGCCGATGGATAAAGAAGTCCCGGCCAACGAGGCTTCATCACAATGCGTTTCGATGATGCGACTGATGTCGCTGGTATCCACCGCGATCACCAAGCCCAGGGTGTCAACGCAGGTGGCTCGCGCCGGAATCTGTGCGGAGACAAGGGCCTCGGCAACGAGCCGTGCTGCGACATTCGGTCCAACTGCGTCCTTGCGTGAGCGAACCGCGATCGCCGTCACGGGTCGATCCGTGGGTAGCTGAGCTCGCGCTAGCGCCAATTGGACCTGCGCCTCATCGAGGCCACTCGTCACCAGGTGCACCAAGGCAGCGGGTTCGATTCGATTCTCAGCGAGAATTTGCTGCTGGTGTTTGGTTGCCTCGATGGCGATACTCGCAGCAAGCCGCTCGGCGACCATGAAGTCGACGTCGCGCCATTGGTGTTCGATGCTGTCGAGCCGGATTATCCCAATAGATCCTGCTGCAGTGTGGATCGCTGCGAACAGGTATCCCTCTATCTCAACGGCCCCGTATTCCGGTACGTCATACCCAATCGGCGCATCGAGGTTCGGAACGACGATCTCGCAACTGCTTGTCGCCCCCATCGCCCGCCCATTGAGTAAATCCCAAACCATGACTGAACACGAAGCAAGGTCAGCAGCCGCACAAGCCAGCTCGTCAAGGGTTGCTTGCTGCGCATTGAGGTCATCGAATCTGCTGATCACCGCCAGGGAATTGGCAGCATCAGGATCAGTTCGTCGAACCCGTTGCACCAATCCGCGCACCGATTTCCCCTCCTCGAACCCCCATACAATCACGAAAGGGATCTAGCGGTGAATTGATCGCCTCACCACCCTCTAGCAGGCAGCCGGCCCGATCGGGACGCCGGTCGGGGTCGCGGGGGGTTCCCAGATTCGTCTCAGTAGGTTTGTCCGGTGCTGAGATCCGGCACACACCTTCAAGAAGAGGACACGCTTCGCATGAGACGCGTAACAGTTGTGAGTGCACTGGCCGCATCGGCCTTGCTGCTGGCCGCCTGCAGCTCCGGGGACAGCAGCGACACCGCTGCCGAGACCCCCGTCGAGGAGACGGTGGCGGAAGAGACCGTGGTCGAAGAGACCGCTGCCGAGGAAGCTGCCTCGGACGTGTGCGCCAAGGAGAACCTGACCCTGGTCAACGGTGGCACCTTGACCATCGGAACCGACTCCCCCGCCTACCCGCCGTACTTCGTGGACGATGATCCCACCAACGGCCAGGGCTTCGAGTCCGCAGTGGCGTACGCCGTGGCCGAGGGACTGGGCTTCGGCGCCGATGAGGTCGTCTGGGAGGTCGTGCCGTTCAACTCCTCCTACGCTCCCGGAGCGAAGAACTTCGACTTCGACATCAACCAGATCTCGATCACGCCCGAGCGCGCCGAGGCAGTCGACTTCTCCGATGGCTACTACACGGTGAACCAGGCGGTGGTGGCGCTCAACGATTCGGCGATCGCGAACGCTACGTCGCTGGCGGAGCTGCAGGGCGCCAAGCTTGGTGCCCAGGTGGGAACCACCAGCTTGCAGTTCATCACCGATTACGTTCAGCCGGCAGCTGAGCCGTTCGTGTACAACGACACCAACGACGCAAAGAGCGCCCTACAGAACGGCCAGATCGACGCCATCGTGGTCGACCTGCCCACGGCGTACTACATCACCGCGGTGGAGATCGAGGACTCCAAGATCCTGGGACAGTTCCCCGCCCAAGATGGTGGTGAGCAGTTCGGTCTGCTGTTCGAGAAGGGCAACCCGCTGGTGGGCTGCGTGAACCAGGTGCTGGCCGACCTGTCGGCAAGCGGTGAACTGCAGGCCATCCAGGACGAGTGGCTCGCCGGGGCTTCTGCCCCGTACTTCAAGGAATAGTTCCTCCGCTCAATGAGCGTTGCTCCCGCGCCTGGCGCAGCCGTGGTCTACAAGGACCCGCTGCGTCAGGCGCGGTTGCGTAGGAAGGCGTGGACGAACGCCCTGGTGGGCATGGCGAGTTTGTTTGCGTTCACTGCAGTGATCGTGTTCCTGATCGGTCGGTCCTCGGGCTGGCCGGTGGTGCGCGATACCTTTTTCTCCGGCGAGCAGTTCAGCGAGTCCTTCCCCGAACTGATCCGAGCGTTCTGGTTGAACGTGCGCATCTTCTTGATCGCAGAGCCATTGATTTTGCTCGTCGGCCTGCTCGTGGCACTGGCACGGGGCCTGCGCTCACCGATATTCCTTCCCTTGCGGGTCCTGGGCACGATCTACGTGGACGTATTCCGAGGCGTACCCACCATCTTGGTGATCTTCCTGCTCGGCTTCGGGATGCCCGCACTGCGATTGGAAGGCTTGCCTTCCGATCCGATCTTCTGGGGCACCACTGCCCTGGTCCTGTCCTACGGCGCCTACGTGGCCGAAGTCTTCCGAGCCGGCATCAATTCCGTTCATCCATCACAGCGGATGGCCGCACGATCCCTGGGCCTCAGTTCGTGGCAGACCGACCGATTCGTAGTGCTCCCCCAGGCCGTGCGGAACGTGATTCCTCCGTTGCTGAACGACTTCATCTCACTGCAGAAGGACACCGCACTCGTGGCGGTGTTGGGTCCGATCGAGGTGCTGCGCAGGGCGCAGATCGACACATCCTTCAACTTCAACTACACCCCCTACGTCGCGGCCGCCTGCATCTTCATCGCCCTGACGATCCCAATGACTCGCTTTGCGGACTACGTCCAGCGTCGATCCGACCGCAAGCGTCGGATGGGATCGGTGGCGTGATGACGAAGCCGGGTGCCGACTTGATGCTGCAGGTGACGGAAGTGTGGAAGTCCTTCGACGACACTCCCGTCCTGCGCGGCATCTCCTTGGACGTCACACCCCACACCGTGAACGTGCTCATCGGCGCCTCGGGTTCGGGCAAGTCCACGCTGCTGCGCTGCATCAATGGGTTGGAGAGCGTGGACGCTGGACGGATCATGCTCGACGGCGACCTCGAGGTGAGCGCCCTCGACGCCAAATTGGACACCGTTCGCCGACGCATCGGCATCGTGTTCCAGTCGTTCAACCTGTTCCCGCACATGAGTGTGCTGGACAACGTGACCTTGGCGCCGATCAAGGTGTTGGGTCGATCGCGCTCGGATGCTCAGTCCGCTGCTCGCGCCCTCCTCGATCAGTTCGGACTGTCCGATAAAGCTTCCGACTACCCCGATCGACTCTCCGGTGGCCAGGCGCAGCGAGTGGCGATCGTGCGAGCGCTGGCGATGGAGCCCGAGCTGCTGTTGTTCGACGAGATCACCTCCGCATTGGATCCACTCCTAGTGGGCGAGGTCCTCGATGCCGTCCGCACCCTGAAGGAAAGCGGCTTCACGATCATCATGGCCACGCACGAGATCTCCTTCGCGCGACAGGTGGCCGATCGGGTGAGTTTCCTGCACAACGGGGTGGTGCACGAGCAGGGCACGGCAGCCGAGGT
>CAZQRR010000130.1:0-5645 GCA_964595675.1 uncultured Rubrivirga sp.
AGACATCTCCACGCCCTTGAGCGGCACGTAGGAGCCGTCGTAGAAGACTTCGACGACGGACGGCTTGTAGAAGAGCGTGAGGTACACGCCGGTGAGCAGCACGATGATGAAGCTGTAGAGCGCGATCTCGCCGAGCATGAACGACCAGTGGTCGGGGAAGACCTTGCGCAGGTTGCGGGCCAGGAACTTGTTGCTGCCCGTGCGCTCGTCGACGAACTGGGCGGCTTTGCCGCCCACGGTTTCAACCGGATGGGTGGTGCTCATCCACGCTCCCAGAAGCTCGGTCCGACAGGTTCAGCGAAATCACTCTTGGCTACGAGATAGCCTTCCTCATCCACGCGAATCGGCAACTGGGGCATGCGGCGTGCAGCAGGTCCGAAGATCACGTTCCCCGAATCGGCCAGATCGAAGGTCGACTGGTGGCACGGGCACAGCAGGTGGTGCGTGCGGTGCTCGTAGAGGGCGATGGGGCAGCCCACGTGGGTGCAGATTTTGGAGTAGGCCAAGATCCCCTGGTAATCCCAACCCTCACCTTGCTGTGAGCGGATCTCCTCGGGGTCCATGCGCACCAAGATGATCGCCGACTTGCCACGATCGCGCATATTCGCGACGGGGTCCTCCTTCAGGTCCTTGATGGACATCGGCAGCGCTGAAACCAGGCCGCCGACCGGGATCTCCTCGGGGCGGATGCCGGAGACGTTCTCACCGGTGCTGTGGCCGATGTCGGGGACGATGCGCTCGCCGTCTCGCCATGACGTGGTGGACAGGATCTTCGCGGGGCTGGCGCCGGGCGGGGTCTGCCACAGGTCGCGCAGCATGATCACGAGCGGAATCGGGAACAACGCCAGGGCACCGATGAGCGTTCGGCGGATGATCGGATAGCGAGCGAAGCCCGACTCCTCCTTGCCCCGCTCGTAGGTGGCGGCGGCCTCCTCGGTGGCATCCTTCGGTGAGGTCATGTCGTGGCGCTCTTGCACCACCTCGACATCGGGCATCAGCTTCTTGGCCCACTGGATGGCGCCGGCACCGATCAAGAAGATCGCACCACCGAAGGTCAGCCCCAGGGCCAGATTGCTCGCGCCGACCTCGCCTAGGACCGGGACGTAGACGACGGCCCTGACGTCGATCGTGACGAAGGCGACGACGAACAAGACGACGAGCAGCATGGACAGGGCGAACATGCTCGCGACCTGCCGCTCAGCGCGTCGGGCGGCCTTGGGGTCGGTGTCGGTGACTCGAGGCTTGTGCGGAATATCCGCTACCGGCAGGTAGCCGAGCTTGGGCTCACCGTGGGGGGGATTCGCGGGAAGGATGCTGGCGTCGTCGCGCTTGCTCATCGTGCCTTGATTCCGATCCAGACGGCCGCGGCGATCAGTGCGGCGAAGACGGCGGTCCACATGAACAGACCCTCGACAACGGGTCCGAGTCGACCGAGGGACAGGCCTCCCGGGCTGGGCGCCTGCTGGAGAGCATCGATGTAAGCCAGGATCTGCTGCTTCTCCTCAACGGGCAAGGTCTCATCGGAGAAGATCGGCATGTTCTGCGGCCCGGTGAGCATCGCCTCGTAGATCTCCTGCGGGGTGGCGTTCATCAGACTCGGGGCGTACTTGCCGTTCGTCAAGGCGCCCCCACCTCCGGCGGCCTGGTGGCACTGGGCGCAGTTGATACGAAACAGCACGCCACCCTCGGCTACATCGGCGTCGGAGAAGTCCAATTGCTCGGCCGTGGGGATAGCAGGACCAGGAGCAAGGGAGGCGACCCACGCGGACATCGCGGCGATCTGCTCCTCGGTGTAGATGACTTCCTTGGCCGGTGCCTGGGCGCCGGGGGCGGCCATGGGCATCCGACCGGTGGCCACCTGGAAGTGCACCGAGGCTGCGCCGACACCGATCAAAGACGGGCCGTTCATGGTTCCTTGGGCCTCGAGTCCGTGGCAGGAGGAGCAGCCCTCGAGGAACAGACGCTTTCCTTCTTCGACCTGGGTCTGCGAACCCATCGCCGCTTCGGCAGGAGCCGTGGAACTGACGGCGGCGTACCCACCACCGACGACGAGGAGCGCCATGGCCAACAGTGCCGTGGCGACCCAGGGCTTGCGTCGGCGGTTAGCCAGGAACTTCACGGTGTCGATGCCTTTCGCTTGGTGGTTGTGCCGATTACTGGAGGATGTAGATCATGAAGAACAG
Source organism: uncultured Rubrivirga sp. (assembly GCA_964595675.1). Taxonomy (GTDB): domain Bacteria; phylum Actinomycetota; class Actinomycetes; order S36-B12; family S36-B12; genus S36-B12. The sequence continues at coordinate 2,184 of CAZQRR010000130.1, forward strand.
GGCGATCCAGACGACGTCCACGAAGTGCCAGTAGTACGACACCACGATGGCTCGAGTGGCCTGGTCGTGGGTGAACCGCTTGGTCACGTAGGTGGTGGCCAACACGAACAGGAACGCGATGAGGCCGCCGGTCACGTGCAGGCCGTGGAAGCCGGTGGTCAGGAAGAACGCTGATCCGTATGCACTCGAGGAGAGGGTTAGGCCCTTGTGGACGAGCTCGGCGTATTCGAAGACCTGGCCGCCGATGAAGAACGCACCCATCAAGAACGTGATGATGAACCAGCGGCGCAGTCCCTTGACGTCGCCGCGCTCGGCGGCGAAGACGCCGAGTTGGCAGGTGACGCTCGAGAGCACGAGGATCGTGGTGTTGATGCTCGCGAAGGGGATGGCGAGCAATTGGGTGTCCGCAGCCCACACCTCGGGGTTGACGGCCCGCATCGTGAAGTACATCGCGAACAGCGCCGCGAAGAACATCAATTCGCTGGACAACCACACGATGGTGCCGATGGACACCATGTTCGGGCGGTTAGCGGGAGCGTGAGCGTAGGCCGCTGGGATGGAGGTCGTGTTCGCCACGGGGAAATACTGTCATGGCTTTATGAGGAAGGAGCGCCGGGTCTGCCAGGTTTGTCTGCGATGTCCGCCACAGATTCGAAGGCACCTTCCATGGGGTTTAGGGTGAGCGCGTGAGCGAGGAGACGTTGGCATCGTCAAAACGGGCATCTGCCGAGCCGATGCGGGTATTGGTCTACAGCGATGACCGGAATGTCCGCCGCCAGGTGCTGGCCAGCCTGGGTACCCGTCCGGATATCGATCTGCCCGCGGTCGAGTACACCGAATGCGCCACCGAACCCATGGTGATCGCCACAGTCGACGCTCAGAAGTTCGATCTGCTCATCCTCGATGGTGAGGCTGCACCGGCGGGCGGCATGGGCATCGCCCGGCAACTCAAGGACGAGATCTACGGCTGCCCACCGATCCTGGTTCTGATCGGTCGACCTCAAGATGCCTGGCTGGCCACCTGGTCGCGCGCCGATGCGGTCGTGCCGCATCCGCTGGAACCAGTGGCACTCGCCCGCGCCGCTGCCAGTCTCCTGCGCCGCCGAGCAGCGGTCTCGTCCTAATTCTCCGCATGCCTGAGCGCAGTTGGCCGGGGGTGATCTCCGCTGCCATGTCCGGGGCCGATCCCGACGACGTCGAGTGGGCTATGGACCAGATCCTGGAGGATCGCGCAACACCGGCTCAGTTGGCGGCGTTCGTCACGGCCCTGCGAGTTCGCGGTGAGACGCCTTCTCAGTTGGCCGCCCTGGTGAATGCACTGATGACCCACGGGGTTCTGATCGACCATCAATCCCGACCGCCGGTGGTCGTGGACGTCGTGGGGACGGGGGGCGACGGTTCGAACTCGGTGAACATCTCGACGATGGCCGCGGTGGTCGTGGCTGCGACCGGTACGCCGGTCATCAAGCACGGTAACCGTGCTGCCTCAAGTGCCACTGGATCGGCGGACGTCCTCGAGGCACTCGGGGTGGCGATCGACGTGACGCCGGAAACGGTCGCACGCTGCGCGTCCGACATCGGAATCGCGTTCTGCTTCGCACCCCTGTTCCATCCTGCATTGCGTTTCGCCGGACCGACGCGTCGCGAACTCGGTGTACCGACCGTCTTCAACATCGTGGGCCCGCTCGCCAACCCCGCCCAACCGGAAGCGATGCTCGTCGGATGTGCGCGACTGGAATCCGCGCCTGTGATGGCGCAGGTTCTGGCGGATCGGGGAACACGTGCCCTCGTCGTGCGCGGTAACGACGGTCTGGATGAGATCTCGCTATGCGCAACCACGCGAGTGTGGGACGCAACGTCGTCGACCGTCGTGGAGGGCGAGTTGGATCCGCGTGATTGGGGATTGAAACTCGTCGACTCCCACCTGCTGCAGGGTGCATCGGCAGAACGAAACCTGCAGTTGCTGCGGGCAACGTTGGACCCGGATTTCCAATCCGAAGACGTTGAAACCGGCGACGATGCTTCGAAGGTTGCAGCAATCAAGGACTCCGTGGCCATCAACGCTGCAGCCGCGCTGGTCGCCTACGACGCAGCCGTCGAGAAAGAGACGTCGTCGTCACTTTCCGATCGCATAGCCGCGAACATTCCGCGTGCCCGCGGCGCCCTTGATTCCGGTGCCGCCTGGGCGTTGGCCCAACGGTGGGCCCAGTGGACCGACTGAGCGGACCTACCGAGCGGACCTACCGAGCGGACCGACTAAGCCGAAGCACTATCCCGAAATCCGACTGACCGTCAGTACGCCCGGCGCTGGCCCGACCGGTACCCCCGATCCTTTCTCACCGTAGCGGTGGGGGGCGATACCTGAATCGGCACTCGAAGTGACGCGCACGCTTCGTCCGATCGGTGAACTCGCCCCGATCGGCCACGCCAGCGGTTGTTGCACCGCGATGAGTCGCACACCGGGGGATTCCAACCAACCAGCGAGCATCGTGGCTTCGGCCAGCACACCAGAGCCCGTGCGGTGCTCTTCAGCTGTGGCGATTGCAGCGCGGGCAGCTGCCCGGGGGTCCGTTCCCGCCGGGGCGTGGGTTGCGGCGACGAGTCGTCCTGATTCGATCACGTGGATGTCCCAACCTGCCTTGCCGTCCGGCTCGGCGGCGACGATTCGCCCACCGGTAACGAGGGTCGCGATGCGGTGGTGGCGTTCGCTCGCCGCGCAGATGTTGATGACTTCATTGCGGACATCTGCGGCCTCTTCGAATCGCTCACTATCAGCAAGTTGCGCCATCCGCGTCCGCGCCTGGTGCACCAGTGCGCCTATATCTCCGAAGAGGGCTGCCCTCGTCGCATCGACCGACGTTCGGTAATCGCCGGAATTGTGCTCGCGCATGCACGGAGCCGCGCACTGGTTCAGGTGCCCCCGGAGGCACTGGGGTGATTCGTGCTTGGGCTTGGCCGGCAGAGTGCCGGTGCACGTGCGCAGTCCAGTGGAGTTGGCGATGGTCGATGCCGCATCGCGGGCGGCGCCTCGGGAGAGAAAGGGTCCCCAAGCGTGCTCGGGGATGTCATCGCCGATGGCGCGAACGGTGACGAGGCGCGGCGCGGCCTCATCGCTGATGCGCAGCCACCAGGTGGTGCCTGCGCGACGAGAACGTCGGTTGTAACGCGGTTGGAGCGCGGCGATGGCGCGCAGTTCACGCACTCTGGCTTCGAGTGCGGTCGCGCACGGAATGACATCGACTGTGGTAGCGATCGAGATCATCTCCGCCATTCGTGCACGCGTTTCAGCGGCGGTGAAGTAGGAGCGAACGCGGTGACGGACATTGCGCGATGTGCCGATATAGAGCGCGGATCCTCGCCGGTCCACGAACGTATAGACGCCCGGTCCCGAGGGCAGCCCATCTGCGAGGTGCCGTTTGGCGCGTTGTTCGGCAGATACTCGAGACACGAATGCGCGCAGAT
>CAZQRR010000131.1:0-5640 GCA_964595675.1 uncultured Rubrivirga sp.
GTGCTCGTGTTCGGGTGCTTGTGTTCGCGTGCTTGTGCTTACGAAGGTAGAAGGACAACCACCAACCCGACTCCAAGCCAAGGTAAGGGCCAGGTAAGGGCTCTTAGCTCGGCGCCGGATTGGTCGGCAAGGGAGCCTGGGCGTGGAACGATGGATGCATGAAGGCCCTGGTCGTGGAAGACGACCCTTCCGTATCTGAACCACTGATCTCCGGATTGGAAAGAAACGGCATCGAGACCGTGCACGTCGCCTACGCCACGCACGTCATGGGAGCCCTCCGCGGCGTGGACATCGTCATCTTGGATCTTGGACTTCCCGATGGCGAGGGTCTGGACGTGTTACGCGAGATTCGCAGCGTGAGCGACGTCCCGGTGATCATCGCCACCGCGCGGGGCGATGAGACCGATCGCATAGTCGGCCTGGAACTAGGAGCCGACGATTACGTCGTCAAGCCGTTCAGTGTCCGTGAGTTGGCAGCGCGCATCAGAGCCATCGCGAGGCGCCGGCGCAACGAGCCCGAACTTCGAGCAAGCGCCCTGGTGGTCGACCGAAACAAACGTCTGGTGCTGCTGGGTGATCGGGAAATCGACCTCACGGCAAAGGAGTTCGACTTACTCGCTGTGCTGGCAGAGGAACCGGGCAAGGTCTTCACTAGGCAGGAACTGTTCACACGGGTGTGGGATCCGGTGTGGGTGGGAACCGGCAAGACCCTCGATGTGCACATCGGATCGCTGCGCAAGAAGCTCGACGAAGCGGATTTGATCCAAACCGTCCGCGGCGTCGGCTATCGACTGAACCCGCCGCAGTGAGCCGTCCATGAGCAAACGCCTCGTCATCGCGATGACCAGTCTCGTCGCGCTCGTAGCGATCGCGCTCGCCGTTCCCATGGCGATCGTCGTGGCAACCGATCAGCGGGCCGCATTCGTATCGGACTTGGAGACTAAGACTCTCGCCACAGCATCGCTTCTCGCATCCCAACCATTCATCGACTGGGAGACCTCCGTTGCCGACGTTGCAGCGAGGACCGGAGCCCGAGTAGTGGTTGTGGATGCGGATCGAACTTTGGTGGCGGACAGCGATGCCTCCGGATTGGACCGGGCGTTCGATCGTCCGGAGATCGACGATGCACTCCTGGGACTAGTTGCCTCAGACATCCGCTTCTCGCAGACCTTGAACACCGATCTGCGGTACGTGGCCGCCCCGGTGGTGCAGAACTACCAGGTGGCTGCGGCGGTTCGACTCTCCCTTCCTGAGTACGACGTCGACGACGCCATCCAGGGAACCTTGCTGTGGCTGATCGCGTTCGTCGTAAGCGTCGTGGTGGCAGCTGCCTTGATCGCGTGGCTGCTGGCACGCTCCATCGCATCTCCGCTGCAGCGTCTGGCTGATGTCGCCGAGGCCCTGCCGGTAGATCTGGAGTTGCGAGCCGATGCCGATTCCGGTCCAGCCGAAGTCCGCAAGGTGGCCACGTCACTGAACAGCACCGCCCAGCGGCTCTCGGGGATCTTGTCTCGCACCCAGCGGGTGGCAGCTGATGCCTCGCACCACCTTCGGACTCCCCTGACCGGCGTGCGCCTGCGTTTGGAGGCGATCGAGGACACCACATCTGAGTCGGCCGTGGCCGACGAAGCCGCCGCCGCGATCGCCGAAGTCGATCGCCTGACCCACCGCATCGACCAGATCCTCGCTCTCGCGCGCAGCGACACTGGCGCCGGCACAGCGTCGGCGGTCGACCCCGTATCGATCGTGTCCGACCGAGTTGAAGCGGCACGCCTTGCGGTGGAGGAGAAAGGCCTCACCCTTGCGTTCGATCACTCCCAGTCAGCACGCGACCTCCATATCGCAGCACCGGCTGGCGTACTGGAACGCATAGTCGACGAACTCATCGGCAACGCCCGTGCGTATGCGCGAAGTGAGATCGTGGTGAGCATCACGGCCGACGATTCATGGGTCACTATCGCGGTCGAGGACGATGGACCGGGGATACCTGCAACCGAACGCGAATCGGTATTTCAACGCTTCGTTCGCGGCAGCAACTCGGTGCCAGGCGGAAGCGGCCTCGGTCTTGCTCTGGTCTGCGAATCGGCGCAGGCGCTCGCAGGGTCGGCTACCGCCCACGAATCATCGGCAGGAGGCCTACGCGTCGAGGTCAAACTGCCGAGGATCGGCAATTAGCCACCAAGCCTCGCGCTAGCGCAGATCCTCGTCCTAGCGCAGTGCCTTGTCCTAGCGAAGTGCCTTGGCCGTGCCCGCGACCGTGATGCGAGTCTCGGCTCGCTTGATGGCCGAACGATCCTCCCCATCTCCTGCCGCTTGCGCCCGAGACAGTGCCGCCTGCGCCCGATCGAGGTCGATGTCCTCGGCGAGTTCGGCGACCTCGGCGATGACATTCACCTTGTTGGAGTCGACCGAGAAGAAGCCACCATGGACGGCGACCATCATCTTGGTGCCGTCCGCCTCCTCGATCCGTAGTGGACTTTCCAATAAGAGAGCGAGTACCGGTTCGTGGCCCGGCAGGATGCCGATCTCCCCCTCGGGCGTCTTCGCGACGACAGACTTGGCCTGCCCTTGCCACAGCAACCGCTCGGCGGAGACCACGGCCACGTCCAGCACGGAACCTTCAGCCACGACTACTTCTTCTCCAGTTCCGCGGCCTTGCGCTCGACGTCCTCGATGCCACCGCACATGAAGAAGGCCTGCTCGGGCAGGTGGTCGTACTCACCCTCGGCCAACTTCTTGAATGAGGAGATGGTCTCCTCGATGGGAACGAAGGAACCCGGCTGTCCGGTGAAGGCCTCGGCCACGAACATGTTCTGAGACAAGAAGCGCTGAATACGGCGAGCGCGACCAACGATGATCTTGTCCTCTTCGGAGAGCTCGTCGATTCCGAGGATCGCAATGATGTCCTGCAGGTCCTTGTAGCGCTGCAGGATTTCCTTGACGCGTGCTGCGACCTTGTAGTGCTCCTCGCCCACGTAGCGCGGATCCAGGATGCGCGAGGTGGAGTCCAGCGGATCCACAGCCGGGTAGATGCCCAGCTCCGAGATCGGGCGGGACAAAACCGTGGTCGCGTCCAGGTGAGCGAACGTCGTGGCCGGAGCCGGATCGGTGAGGTCGTCGGCGGGCACGTAGATCGCCTGCAGCGAGGTGATCGAGTGACCGCGAGTAGACGTGATGCGCTCTTGGAGCTGCCCCATCTCGTCGGCCAGCGTCGGCTGGTAGCCCACGGCCGAGGGCATGCGGCCCAGCAGAGTGGACACCTCCGAACCCGCCTGAGTGAAGCGGAAGATGTTGTCGATGAACAACAGCACGTCCTGCTTTTGCACGTCGCGGAAGTACTCCGCCATCGTCAAGGCCGTCAAGGCCACACGCAACCGAGTACCCGGCGGCTCATCCATCTGACCGAAGACCAGCGCGGTCTTGGAGATGACGCCGGATTCGGTCATCTCCAGGAAGAGGTCATTGCCCTCGCGGGTGCGCTCCCCCACGCCCGCGAACACGGACACACCACCGAAGTTCTCGGCGACGCGGTAGATCATCTCCTGGATGAGAACCGTCTTGCCCACGCCAGCACCGCCGAACAGGCCGATCTTGCCGCCCTTGACGTACGGGGTAAGCAGGTCGATGACCTTGATGCCGGTCGCGAAGACCTCGGTCTTCGACTCGAGTTGATCGAAGGCGGGTGCCGATCGGTGGATCCCCCAGCGTTCGGTGATCTGCAGTTCGTCCTCGCGGACGTCGAGCGGCTCACCCAGGGTGTTCCACACGTGACCCTTGGTGACCTCACCGACGGGCACCATGATCGGCCCGCCGGTATCGCGCACCGCAGTTCCGCGGACCACGCCGTCGGTGGGCTGCAGCGAGATCGTGCGCACCATGTTGTCGCCGATGTGCTGGGCCACTTCGAGGGTGAGCGTCCGACGGCCAGCACCTTCGTCGCTACCGGGGATATCCACATCGACGCGCAGGGCGTTGTTCAGCTCCGGCATCGCCTCGACGGGGAATTCCACGTCGATGACGGGTCCGGTGACCCGTGCCACGCGGCCAACGCCAGCCTTCGTTTCGGTCGGTGCGGTCATCTTTCTTTCCTTCTCTCGATGAGCGGTGGTGGTCTATGCAGATGCGAGGGCGTCGGCACCACCGACGATCTCGCTGATTTCCTGGGTGATCTCCGCCTGGCGGGCCTGGTTGGCCTGCCGGGTCAAGGATCGGATGAGTTCTTCGGCATTGTCGGTTGCGGACTTCATCGCGCGTCGACGGGCAGCGTGCTCGGATGCCGCCGACGTCAGCAAGGACAGATACACCATCTGTTCGATGTACCGAGGAAGCAGAGCGTCGAGCACGGCCTCGGGACTGGGCTCGAATTCGTACAGGGGGAAAGGCATGCCGCCTTCGGTTGTTTCCACGACTTCGTCCACGACCTCCAGCGGCAGGATGCGTCGGACGCGGGTCTCTTGCGTGCCCATGTTGACGAATTGGGTGTAGACGACGTGGATCTCGTCCACGCCACCTTCGCCGTTCTCGTCTCCGTGGAATGCAGCGAGCAGATCCTCACCGATGCGCTTTGCGTCGGCATAGGTCGGCTGGTCGGTGAAGCCGGTGTATTCCCCACCCATGGCTCGGCCCCGGAATCGGTAATAGGAGACTCCCTTGCGTCCGACGATGAAGGGGGTGACCTTCATCCCCTTCTCGACGAGGTTCCGAGTGAGTGCCTCGCCTTCCTTGATCGCATTGGTGGAGTAGGCGCCAGCCAAACCGCGATCTGCCGTGATGACCAAGATCGCGGCCCTTTCCTGCTGCTGGGCGCGGGCCGTGAGCGGGTGCTTGGAGACGTCCGACGCGTGCGAAGCAGCAGCTGACACCGCGTCGACGAGTTGAGTGAGATACGGCATCGAGGCATCCAGGCGCTGCTGCGCCTTGACGATTCGAGACGAAGCGATCAGCTCCATCGCCTTGGTGATCTTCTTGGTCGCCTGGACGGAACGGATCCGTCGTCGGAAGACCCTCAGCTGGGCACCCATGGACTAGCTCCGCACTGACCGCTTGATCTGGGTGGGATCAATCTCTTCGTCCTCGAGTGCCTCGACCGGCTCATCGTTCACCAGGAGTTGGCCTGAGGACGTGGTGAACTGCTTCTTGAACTCGGAGATGGCGGCGTCGAGAACGCTCACAGTGTCGTCGGACAGGTCGCTCGTGGCACGAATCGCCTCGAAGACCTCACCCTTGTTGCGCTCCACGTAGTCCAAGAACTCCGCGTCGAAGCGGCGGATGTCCTCTACCGGCACGTCGTCGAGCCGGCCGGTGGTTCCCGCCCACACCGACACGACCTCGCGTTCCATGGCCTGCGGCTGGTACTGCGCCTGCTTGAGCAATTCGACCAGGCGCGACCCGCGTTCGAGCTGGGCTTTGGATGCGGCGTCGAGGTCCGAACCGAAGGCGGCGAAGGCCTCGAGTTCGCGGAACTGCGCGAGGTTCAAGCGGAGCTGGCCCGCCACCTTCTTCATCGCCTTGGGCTGCGCGGAACCGCCCACGCGGGACACGGAGATGCCCACGTTGATGGCCGGTCGAACGCCGGAGTTGAACAAGTCGGACTCCAAGAAGCACTGTCCGTCGGTGATGGAGATGACGTTGGTCGGGATG
>CAZQRR010000132.1:0-3156 GCA_964595675.1 uncultured Rubrivirga sp.
TTGCTCAATTCGCCCGCGGCGCTGCTCAAGAAGCCCTTAGCAGCGTTGGTGCCCCAGGTTTCAGCTTGGGTGAACAGGTTGTTGATGGCCTCGTCCGTCAAGCCCAGGGGTCCGTCCTTGAGCCACCCGCGAATGTCCGACAGGCCAGACTGCAGGCTCGAGACGAGTTTCGAACTCTCGGAAATCGTGGAACGCACGACGATGAACAAGATCGTCATGATCGCCGCGATGATCAGGACGAGTGCCAGGATCATGGCCACGACCTTGGGCAGGAACCTGTTCAACAGGTTCATCACCGGCGACGTCCACGCCGTAACCAGCATGGCGAGGAATAGCGCGAAAACTACCGGGAAGATCCGGCCGAGAATCAGCCCGACAACTACGAGGCCGGCGAGCAGGACGAGTATGCGCCACGTGATGCCGGCTGCGTTCTGCAGTGTCTGGGGGACCTGCGGCCCACCCGATTGTTCGGCCATGGGGCCTACTTCCGCTCGGTGAACTAGTCGATGCGGACGCTACCAGCGGGGGTGCGGAAAACGACGGCAGAAATGCCAGGTTCATCGCCTTCGACCCATGCCACCTGAATGCCGTCGAGTTCGATGTTCACCCCGAAGATCTCCTCGACGGGGGCGCGATCCCCGCACAGTTCGATGGCCTCGATTCCGATGTCCCGACCGCCCGCACTGGGATGCTCTGTGGCTGCGCAATCCCAGCTGACGAAGAACGGGACGTACGGGGTTTCCATCGTGTCCAGGACACCGATTTGATACCAGCGCAGTTCAACACCATCGGGACGTATGCGGTGTCCCCGCACGGCAGGACGCCCCAGACGTTCCTCCACCGGCGTGATGTCGTCGACGGCCAATACCCAACTGAGCCAGCCACCGCCGTCTTCGGCCCTGTGGTGGACGGCGCGACCGAAGGGTGCCTTCTGAGCGGCGGGGTGGTCGAGTGCACTCACGACCTCGATGTAGGCGCCGCCGGCGAGAGGGAGGATGAAGTTGCGGGTGCCGAAGGACGGGTGCCTGCCACCGTCGATGAATGTGCCACCGAGATCGGATCCGATGCGCTGGATCACGTCGGCGACCTCACTGGTGGTGCACGCGTAGGACAAGTGGTCGAGCCGCATAGTGGCATCTTGCCCAATGCCCTTACACGTCCCCGCGGGGGGTCGGGTTTGTGGCAGGCTCCGGCTGTGACCAGCGAACCGCAGACGTCCACGCCGGTTGATCCACCCACTGCGAAACTCGACATGCGCAAGACGATCATTCTGGGCGTCATCGGTATCGCGTTCATCGTGCTGATCTTCTGGAAGGTCATCCCGCAGATCGGCAGCTACAGCGAGGCCTTGGCTTCGTTGGAGTCAATGACAGGAATCGCGATCGCGATGATCATCGCGACGGTCGTCATCTATCTGGCTGTCTACGGACTGGCGTACAAGGCCGCTGAACCCAAACTCACCTACTGGCAGTCGCAGCAGGTCAACCAAGCGGCGTTCACCATCAGCAACGGAGTTCCCGCTGGAGGGGCCGTCGGACTCGCGGTCCAGTTCGGCATGTTGACCAGTTTCCGTCTCGCGCCGACCAATGCGACGGCCGCGATCACCGCGGTGAGCATTTGGAGCACATTCATCAGCCTGGGCTTTCCGATTCTCGGCGTTCTCGCGTTGTCGTTGTCCGGCACAGGGGACAGCGTCGCGTGGCTGGGACCCCTAGGCCTGGCCATCTTGGTGACCATGATCGTGATGTTCGTCCTGATCATGCGGTCACCGGCACTTGCGCAGAAGGTGGGGAACCTCGGAAACGCCCTCCTTGCTCCACTGAAGCGTCGCTTCGCGCGGTTCAAGGACCTGGATGTCGCCGGTCCCATCGTCAAGTTCCGAGCGGATATGTACGACATGCTGCGCCGCCGCTGGCTGCTGCTCACCTTGGCCCAGGTGGGCATCAGTCTCACGCAATTCTTGATCTTGTTCGCCTCGCTGCGCGGAGTCGAAGGCTGGGGACAAGCTGGTACCAGTCCGCTCGACGCTTTCGGTGCCTACGCGGTCAGTCACATCATGCTGATGGTGCCGATCACACCCGGCGGACTGGGCACGATGGACGCCTTGATGATCCAGCTGCTCGTTAGTTCGGGTACGGAGAAGGGCGCTGCAACTGCTGCAGATTTGGTGTGGCGTGCAACGTCGTACTTCCCGCAAATCATCGTGGGCATCATTGCGTTGGTCGCCTGGTATCGACGCGCCGGACAGGCCTTCGCCACCCGGAGTGTCGGTGCAAAGGAGCCGGAGGGGACGCACTAGTGTTTGGCTCGACCCGGTCGTCGCGGGAGGGGAAGCCTTCGGCGGCCGGGTCCTTGCATGTCCAGGACGGGATCGTCAACAACACAAGTGCGTCCCCCGAAACCTTCCGCAGTTTCATAGCACTCGGTGATTCCTTTACCGAAGGTCTCAACGACGAATTGCGAGCAGATGGTCGCCATCGCGGCTGGGCGGATCGTGTTGCGCAAGGTCTCTTGGTTCGCCAAGGCCTGGATGAGATCACCTATGCCAATCTCGCGATACGCGGCCGCTTGATCGGACAAGTGCGCGATGAGCAGGTTCCGGTTGCCGAGCGAATGAGGCCGGATCTCGTCACCTTCGCTGCGGGGGTCAACGACGCACTCCGTAAGGGCTTCGACCTCGATCTAGTTGCCACCCACCTGGAGGACAGCGTCCGGCTTCTTCGTGCGGCCGGTTCGCAGGTCCTGCTGTTCGCCTACGGAGATCCCGCGCGCCGCTCACGTTCGTTGGCGCGGTTGAGCGAGCGGATGTTGAGCCTGCGGACGGCTACTTCGGCCATCGCTCAGGCATATGAGTGCCCGGTGGTGGACTTCTGGGGCGTTGCTACCTACGACGACGAACGGCTGTGGTCGGCCGACAGACTGCATCTGTCCCCGCTAGGCCATCGATTAACCGCCGAGGCGGTTCTGGAGGCCCTCGGGCGGGGGAACCCTGCCTGGCGAACGCCGGTCACGGGCGCAGAACGTCCCGGTTTCGCGGCCAGACGGGTGGAGGATGCGCGGTGGTTCGGCGCCCACGCAGGTCCGTGGATCGCGCGCCGCGTGCGCGGGGTCTCCTCAGGTGCTGGCATCGAACCGAAGGACCCGATCTTGCGAACC
>CAZQRR010000132.1:3256-5635 GCA_964595675.1 uncultured Rubrivirga sp.
TCCGCGCGCCCATCTTCCGCGCGCCCATTTCCACAAGGGGCGTGCATGTCGCCCACAGCGCAAGAAGTGGCTGGATGTATGCCACGGATCCCAGCGCAGGGTGATCGCATGAATGAAAAGTGCCTCGATGAACATCGTGTCGGTCCGGTTTCAACGTCACGAAGCATGGCTTTGGCGTCGCCGCAGGCGATCGCGGCCGCAACACCGCACCTCCTGGGTTTCCAACCTCACGAGTCGCTCGTGTGCCTGTGGCTGCAAGATGGTCAGCTGCTGGTGATCCAGCGAGCGGACTTACCGCCATCCACGGATGAGGCGAGCGATCGATGCACCGATTTCGACGACTACGTCGATGCGTACATGTCCACGGCGGCTACTTTGCGTGCCGATGAGGTGGTCATCTTGTGCCAGACGCGGCACAAAGACATCGGTGTTGCTGTTGTTCAGCGATCCATCGCGCAGGCGCGCGTTCCCGTCCGCGCAGGCCTGGTGGCGTCGGGCTCTCGAGTGTGTGACGTCAAGCAAGGCGACGAATGGCTATGGATCAGCACCCAGGATCGGCAGGAGGCGACGCGTCGGTTCGCGCACGTCCATTCCCCTGGATCGCTTCGACGATCACGCGCCGATGTGGTCCAGGAAGTCGAATTCGATCCCGCTCACGCGTGGCCGATACCCGAAGACCCGGATCCTGATCTGGACGTCGGTTGCCTTGCTGGCGTCCTGACTGCGGGCGACTGGCACAGCGTTGCGGCCGATAGGGCCCTTCGGGATGGGGCGCTGTTCACTCGCGGGCGTGATCTGGTCATGTGGTGGGCGGCCTCCTTGGAACCGCAGGCGAGGGGTGGTCTGCTCGGTGCGCTGCTTCGAGGTTTGCGCGCCACCCCCGAGGGCCACGCCAGCCAATTGGCATGCGCCGCCGCCACGGTCGCCTGGTTGTGCGGCGACGGCGTGCGGGCGAATGCGGCGTTGGAGCGCTGCTTGAAGGAGGATCCGCGAAACGTCATGGGTCAGATGCTCGAAGCCGCACTGGGATCGGCCCTGCCTCCATCGGAATTCGCTTCGATGTTGGGTGATGTCGAGCCCGCCTCAGTGGGGCTCGCTCCGGGGTCCCACCACCCTCGTGGACGGTTTCACGATCGCAGGCTATAGTCCTGCGTAGGTCAAGAGTTCCAGCGTTAAGCCCCGGCTAGCTGGACGGCAACCCTCCAACCGCGGTGGGGTGCTCCGGTGGGGACCTGGCCCGATATCGGGCAAGCGCGGGTCTTGCGCAAGGCAAGGCCCCGGATGGATGCGAGGTCTGACATGCGCTGTACCCGTTTCATGTGTTGATAGCACGCGTACCCGAACGCCGTGGGTTCTTCGATGGCGGTCGAGAGGGTGCGCGTGCATCGCTGGGTGGTCACCGTGAACGCCGGTGATCGCACTATCAGTCGGCACTGAAGACGCGTTCACCTTTGATCAGTTACACAACCAGTCCCACAACTAGTCATTCGAACCCGTGGCCTCGGCCACCGACAGAACTCAGGAGAAGACGATGAGCCAAGGTTGGTCCTTCGAAACCAAGCAGATCCACGCCGGTCAGGCGCCCGATGCGGCGACCAATGCCCGCGCGCTGCCGATTTACCAGACCACGTCCTACACCTTCAACGACACCACCCATGCCGCAAACCTGTTCGCCTTGAAGGAACTGGGCAACATCTACACGCGGATCATGAACCCCACCCAGGCCGTGGTCGAGGACCGCATCAACGCCCTGGAGGGCGGGGTTGGGGCACTGTTGGTGGCGAGCGGTCAATCCGCCGAGGCGCTGGCGATCATGAATATCGCCGAAGTCGGCTCGCACATCGTCGCCAGTCCGAGCTTGTACGGCGGAACTTTCAATCTGCTGCAACACACCTTGCCGAAGTTTGGTATCGAGGTGACTTTCGTCAGTGACGCGAACGATCTTGACGCCTGGCGTGCAGCGGTACGTCCGAACACGAAGGCTTTCTTCGGTGAGACGATTGCGAATCCGCTCAGTGAAGTCCTGGACATCGAGGGCATCGCCGGCGTTGCTCATGAGGCGGGTGTGCCGTTGATCGTGGACAACACCGTCGCCACTCCGTATCTCATCCGTCCGCTGGAGTGGGGTGCCGACATCGTTGTCCACAGTGCCACCAAGTACATCGGTGGACATGGCACGGCTATCGCCGGTGTGATCGTCGACGGAGGTAAGTTCGATTACGGGCAGTACCCGGATCGATTCCCCGGCTTCAACCAACCAGATGTGACCTACAACGGTCTCGTCTACGCGCGTGACCTCGGAGCAGAAGGCGTATTCGGCGTCAATGTCTCCTACATCCTCAAGGCCCGTGTGCAACTGCTGCGTGACCTGGGTGCCGC
>CAZQRR010000133.1:0-5616 GCA_964595675.1 uncultured Rubrivirga sp.
ATCGGTTTGACCCCGCGGGCGTGGAGTTTCTCTTCGATGGCATCCACGATCGCCTTGACCTGGCGCTCGTTGGCCGCCGAGCAGATGACGAACACGTCGGTGATGACGAGCTGGCCACTTACGTCGATGGCGACGATGTCCGTCGCGAGTTTGTCCGACGCCGCCTGGGCAGCAGCGATGGCGGTCTCGACCGATTCAGGTGCGGCTGTCATGCGTTCTCTTTCGCATAGAGGCGCTTCTTGCGGATCCAGCGTGCCACGCCTTCGGGAACCAGGTAGTCGATCGGCTTACCCTCAACCACTCGGGTCCGAATGTCGCTGCTGGAGATCGCGAGCGCGGGGATCTCGATCAAGGTCACCACGCCTTCAGGCAGCCCCGGATCGGCCAAGTGGTGACCGGGACGGGTCACCCCGACAAGATGTGCACGGTCGATGATGCCGTCGGGGTCATGCCACCCCACGATCTCGGACAGCGCATCGGCACCGGTGATGAAGAACCACTCGGCCGGATCATCGGGATGATTCGCGGCGTACTGGTCTTGAAGGTCGCGCAGGGTGTCGACGGTGTACGTGGGGCCCTCGCGATCGATATCCACGCGGGAGACCTCGAAGCGGGTATCGGCGGCAGTGGCGATGACGGTCATCAGGTAGCGGTCTTCGCCCGGGGTGGCGGTGCGGTCCTTGTGCCAGGGAATGCCGGTGGGGGTGAAGATCACCCTCTGCAAACCGAAACGGTGGGCCACCTCGGATGCGGCGACTAGGTGCCCATGGTGGATCGGATCGAAAGTCCCACCCATCACGCCGATACGGCGCGTTGCTGGGGCTGGTTGAGTCAGCGGTCGACCTTGATCATCATGGTCACGACGAGCAGCCCGGTGAGGATGGCGAAGGTCACCACTCCGAACAGCCAGGCCGGGGCTCCGGCCTCGCCGCCCGCCTCGCTGGCCAGAACGGTCGCGGAGTGAATCGAGGACAACGTCATGTCAGCACCATACCTTCATCTGCCGTCATCAACCGCGGGTGTGGCCGTCTCCGGTCACGATGTAGGTAGTGGACGTGAGCTCCGGCAGTCCCATGGGACCCCGCGCGTGGAGTTTCTGCGTGGAGATACCGATTTCGGCCCCGAATCCGAACTCGCCGCCATCGGTGAATCGGGTGGAGGCGTTGACCATGATCGCCGCGGAGTCGATGCGTGAGGTGAAGTGGGCGATGGCGCTCTGGCTGTCGCTGATGATCGCTTCGGTGTGACCTGAGGACCAACGTCGAATGTGGTCGATGGCCTCATCGATGTCGTCCACCAAAGCTGCCGCCAGGTCGAGGGAGTAGTACTCGGCGGCCCAGTCCTCATCCGTTGCCTCGACGACTTCACACGCCCCACCGCGCGCAGCGGCTGCGAAACGATCCTCGGCATGCAAGCGGACACCGGCTTCCGCAAGGGCGTCGAGTGCCCGCGGCAGGAAGGCATCCGCGATGTCCTTGTGGACGAGCAAGGTCTCGGCGGCATTGCACACACTCACCCGCTGCGCCTTACTGTTCACAACTAGCCGGATCGCCTTGTCTATGTCGGCATCCTTGTCGACGTAGACATGGCAGTTGCCCACGCCCGTTTCGATAACCGGCACCGTGGAGTTCTCGACCACGCTGCGAATCAGGGACTCCCCGCCCCGAGGGATCAACACGTCTACGAGTCCTCGGGCAGTCATCATGTGCTTGACAGATTCGTGCGAGTCGCCGGGGACCAGCTGCACCGCATCGGGATTCAAACCTTGACCGACCAACGCAGTGCGCATCGCATCAGCCAGCGCTCGGTTGCTGTTCATGGCAGATGACGATCCGCGAAGCAAAGCCGCGTTTCCGCTCTTCAGGCATAGCCCCGCAGCGTCCACGGTCACGTTGGGCCGAGCCTCGTAGATCATGCCGACTACGCCGATGGGCACGCGGATCTGACGCACCTGTAGACCGTTGGGCAGGGTGTAACCACGGATGACTTCCCCCACTGGGTCCGGCAGTGCCGCAACGTCACGGAGTGCTTGAGCGATCGCGGCCACCCGATCCGCAGTGAGTGTGAGGCGGTCAATCAACGCCTCCGACGTGCCGTTCTCCCGCGCGCGGGTGATGTCGGCCGCGTTCTCGCTGACGATGACGTCGGCATGGGTTTCGAGGGCATCCGCCATGGCGCGCAACGCGGCGTCCTTCTGATCGCGCGTTAGTACGCGTAGTTCTTGGGCTGCCACCCGGGCGCGACGGGCCGTGTCGTGGACGAGCTCGCGGTCGTCAAGCATGGCAGCAGGGTACGCCGCACGGGTTCCCCTGCGATTGCCGGATCACATGCTGGACTACAGGGGAGCGATCCAACCCGCCTCGGGTACCGACCGCAGGGGCTCACGTTGTAGGTAGGTCTGCCGCTCCAGGATCTGCAGGCCCACCACGTCCCAGCCTGGTAGCCGAGCCGAACGTTCGTGCTGCCGCCACATCCGGCTGGCCACCGCGGTGGCCGATTCCATGTCCCGAGCCTCCTCCCAGTAGCGAAGTTCGGCGCGGTCGGCGCCGTAGCGAGCTTCGAGGAGGAAGGGGTGGAGGTGACTGAGGCGCGTCAATGCATCGTGAACATCGGAGGGCTCCTCAGCCTGTCCGGCAACGGTCAGTGTCACGTGCCACATCCGTTGGGAGCCGACACTCGTATCGGGCGGCACGCTACGAAGGACCATGCGTCCTCCTTCCACCGCGACGATCGTCGGCGTCAGGACGCTCTGCTCAGGAGTCCGTCCACACGACCATGTCGTCGCGGTGTACGACTTCCCGTTCGTACTCCGGACCGCGTTCACGCGCCAAGTCCCGAGTCGAGCGCCCGAGGAGTTCAGGTAACTCCCGTGCATCAAAGTTGACCAAACCTCGGCCGATCGCGCGACCACTTTGGTCCAATAAGTCGACCGGATCTCCTGCAACAAACGAACCATCCACCGCAGTGATACCCGCTGGCAACAACGATGCGCGTCGATTCGTCAAAGCGTCGACCGCACCATCGTCAAGTGTGATAGACCCCGATGGCGTAGTGGCGTGTGCAAGCCACAGCAAGCGCGTCGACGAACGCTGCCCGGTTGCGTGGAAGACGGTGCCGCCTTCCGCAGTCAGCAGGGCGTCATCGGCGTCGGCCGCCGACGCCACCAATGTGGGGATACCCGCAGCCGTGGCGATGGTCGCGGCTTGCACCTTCGTGGCCATGCCGCCAAGACCGACGCCCGCCCCGCCAGCCCCACCGAGTCGGACCCCATCGATGTCCTTGGCGTGATGAACGTCCGTAATGAGGTGTGCATTGCCACCGGCCGGGGGAGAGTCGTACAAACCATCCACATCCGACAGCAAGATCAGCGCGTTCGCCTGCACCACGTGCGCGACCAATGCCGCCAGGCGGTCGTTATCGCCCAGTCGGATCTCATCGGTGGCCACGGTGTCGTTTTCGTTGACGATCGGTACCACTCCGAGCTCGAGTAGTCGGAACAGTGTTCTTTGAGCATTGCGATAGTGGCTTCGCCGTGTCACATCATCTGATGTGAGGAGCACTTGTCCAACCGTGATTCCATGGCCGGCGAACGCGTTCGTATAGCGAGCCAACAGCATGCCTTGACCCACGCTCGCGGACGCCTGTTGAGTGGCAAGATCCTGCGGACGACGACGCAGTCCCAGGCTCGGGAATCCCGATGCGATAGCACCACTGCTTACCAACACGACCTGCGTTCCCCGCGCGTGGCGAGCCGCGATGCTGCGCGCGATGGCGTCGACCCGCGAGTCATCCACTCCCCCGCCCGCTGAGGTGAGTGATGAGGAACCGACCTTGACGACGATCCGCTCCGCGCGAGCAATCGAGGTTCGTGTGTCGCTCATCGGTCGTCACCGGTCTCGACATCGACTTCGTGGACTTCCACCTCATCCGCCGCCGGTTCGCTGGCAACGTACAGGCGATCATCGGTTCCGCGCGGCCCCACTGTTCCGGCTCCGATCACCGGCTGCCAATCGAACACGACGGCATCATCGCCAGCGCCGATCATGACTGTGGCACCGGCCTGGGCACCTTGGGCGGCCAATTCCTCCTCCACTCCGAGCCGGGCGAGCCGGTCGGCCAGGTAGCCGACGGCTTCGTCGTTGCTGAAGTCGGTCTGACGCACCCAACGCTCCGGGCGCACGCCGAGGACCCGGAAACCAATGTGGTTCTTGTCGATGGTCTCGCGCTGAACGGTGAAACCGGAGTCGTCGACCGGAGCGGGCCGGATGACAACGCGCGCCGGGATGATCGCCTCCTCGCGCTTGCGGGCCTCCAATACGAGTTGTCCCATCGCGAAGGCCAAAGGTCGCAGACCTTCGTGACTAGCCGCTGATACGTCGAACACCCGATACCCGCGCGCTTCCAGGTCCGGGCGCACCAGGTCGGCCAGATCACGAGCATCGGGGATGTCGATCTTGTTGAGCGCAACCAGACGTGGACGATCGGCCAGACCGCCGTATGCCTTCAGTTCCGATTCGATGACATCCAGGTCACTGATCGGATCACGACCGGGTTCCAACGTTGCGCAGTCGATCACGTGCACCAGCACGCTGCAGCGTTCAACGTGCCGTAGGAACTCAAGGCCCAGGCCTTTGCCCTGGCTGGCACCCGGGATCAACCCGGGCACGTCGGCAACGGTGAAGATGATGTCGTCGGCGGTCACCACCCCGAGGTTCGGGACAAGGGTGGTGAACGGGTAATCGGCGATCTTGGGGCGCGCCGCGGACATCGCCGCAATCAGGCTCGACTTGCCCGCACTCGGGTAACCGACCAGGGCGACGTCGGCCACGGTCTTGAGTTCCAGCACCACATCGCGCATCTCCCCGGGTTCACCGAGGAGCGCGAATCCGGGGGCCTTGCGGCGGGGTGAGGCCAGCGCGGCGTTGCCCAGACCCCCGCGACCACCGCGAGCCAGGACGAAACTCTCACCGGGAGCGAGTAGATCGGTCACCACGGTTCCATCCGGCAAAGACACCACAGTGCCTCGTGGCACCTTGACGATCACATCCTCCGCGTCGGCTCCGTTGCGGTTCGATCCTTGTCCGGGTTTGCCGTTCGCGGCTTTGCGGTGCGGGTGACGCTGCAGGTCGAGCAGAGTGGTGACTGACGGGTCGACCACTGCGACGACGTCACCGCCTCGGCCGCCGTTTCCCCCATCTGGGCCGCCGAGCGGCTTGAACTTCTCACGATGAACCGACGAGCAACCATGACCGCCGTTACCCGCCTGCGCGTGGACGACGGCGCGGTCCACGAAGGTGCTCATGAAAACTCCCGGAGGCGTGCAACGCGTGAGGTGGTCCGCACGCGCGGAGTGACGCTACTCGGAGGAGGCGAGGACGTTGACGACGCGACGACCGCGCCGCGAGCCGAACTCCACGGTTCCCTCGGCGAGAGCGAACAGGGTGTCGTCCTTGCCGCGTCCGACGTTGAGGCCCGGGTGGAAGTGCGTGCCGCGCTGGCGCACGATGATCTCACCGGCTCCGACGTTCTGGCCACCGAAGCGCTTGACACCCAAACGCTGGGCGTTGCTGTCGCGTCCGTTCCTGGTGCTCGACGCACCCTTCTTATGTGCCATGA
>CAZQRR010000134.1:0-5589 GCA_964595675.1 uncultured Rubrivirga sp.
GAGATGATCGAGGTCACGAGCGAGGACCAGGCGCGCGGCGAGCCGCTCGACCGTTGGCTCGGCGCCCAGGATGTCGAGGCCGAGGTGCTGTTCGGCCATCTGCGCAACCGCGGCACGGTGCGGCTCTACGCCTCGGTCCTGCGGTTAGCACCAGCGGACTACCCAGCGCACCCGTCCGCATTCGAGGCGGTGCCGAGCGCGAGTACGCCCCGGGTTTCCGGAGGCGTCTTCCACGGTGAACCAGGACCGGACCTGGACCGATTGATCATCTCGCCCGCTCACTACGCACTGGTCATCTACGCGGCACTCATCGAGGCAGGACGTCTCGATGAGGGAGCCCTCGATCAGTTCAACAAGGACGGCTCCACCGTCGAGATGATCGGCGCCGAACACTCGCCGGGGTTCGAGACCACCACGGGTTCCCTTGCGCAAGCCCTCTCGACCGCCGGAGGAATCGCCCTGGGTCGACGGCTCAAGTCGGAGAGCGGACGCACGTTCGTTTTCATGAGCGACGGTGAATTCCAAGAGGGTCAGACCTGGGAAGCTGTCCAAGCCCTTTCCTTCTATCGTCTGGACACGGTGCGGGTCGTCGTCGACGTGAATCGCGCCCAATGCGACGGCCCCATGGACTCCGTTATGACAATCGAGCCACTAGCCACCAAACTCAAGGCGTTTGGAGCGAGTGTCGACTCCGTTGATGGACACGACATCGCCGCGCTGTCAACGGCACTTGAACGCCCCACCGGTAAGCCCCACTTCGTTCTGGCATACACCGACCCGACTCGCGGAGTTCCACTCTTGAACGCCCGTCGTCCGGTTCTGCACTATCTGCGTTTCACCAACTCAGACGAGCGAGCCGAGTACCAGCGCTTCTACGAGGATGTTCTGCTGACGAAGGGAAATATGTGATGGATCGATCCGAGGTCCAGATCGTTGCGCGTCCACACGTCGACAACTTCGTTCGTTGGTCCGCCGACAAGCCCGAGGTTCTCGTACTGAGTGCGGATCTCACGAACTCGTGTGAGGTGGGGAAGTGGCGAGATACCTATCCTGACCGCTTCTTCTCCATGGGCATGGCTGAACAGAACATGATCAGCTTCGCTGCCGGCCTCGCACGCGAGGGATTCGAACCTTGGTTACACACATTCGCTGTCTTCCTTTATCGGCGCCCACTCGACCAACTGCAAATGTCGATCGCCTATCCGAATCTGCGAGTGAGGCTCGTGGGATTCCTCCCTGGAATCACTACTCCTGGCGGTGTCACTCATCAGGCCATCGACGACGTCGCAGTCATGCGGGCGATTCCAAACATGACAATCCTGGAGACCGGCGACGCCACGGAGGTCGAGTCGGTTTTGGATATCGCGCACGCGATCGACGGACCCGTCTACATCCGCATGTTGCGTGGCGAGGTTCCCCGTCTCTTCCCCGAACCGATGCGCTTCAATACTGCCCGCGTCCTCACGGTGGCTGGAGCTACGGTCGAGGAACCAGCTGACCTCGTTGTGCTGACTTCCGGGATATTGACCGAGGAAGCACTGCGCGCCGTTCCGGCACTCGAGAAGGCTGGAGTGAGTGTCACACACCTGCACGTCTCGACATTGAAACCGTTCAACGATCCAACGGTTGCAGCAGCTTTGCGAAGTGCACGCCTGGGCGTCATCACAATGGAGAACCACCTGATCACGGGCGGACTGGGGTCAGCCGTTGCCGAGGTCATGGCCGAGTCAGGTATCGGGGTCCCCTTACATCGAATCGGACTCAACGACACATATGCCCATGGTGCGTCGCAGGCCTTCCTCCTGCGGGAGTACGACCTTGATGCGTTATCACTCGTGCGCACTGCTGAAGAGTGCCTCGGCCGCACCTTGGATATCGAGGCTGTGGACCTCGCTCCGGTGCGCGTAGCCGCTACCCATAGCAGCGCGAAAGTGGAGGCCCTGTGAGTATTCATTCGACTACCGACGATCGCCTGGTGATCGACTACCGGATCTCAGCTGGCGATCCAGCCGCGGTGGCTGACGCAATTCGAGTAGAGCAAACGATCGAATTCCCCTTCGACCTTGCGCCTGAATGGATTCAGGACACCGTCGTCGGTCGAATCGAGTCCATCGACGGCCCACTCGTCACGATTTCCTACGATCTGGGAGTAACTGGTGGAGGGCTCAATCAACTGCTGAATGTCGTGTGGGGAAACGTCTCGCTGTTTCCGAGCGTCCGAATCATCGGGCTGCGTCTTCCAGATGTCTATCTTGCCGAATTCCGAGGTCCGCGCTTCGGAATCGCGGGTCTACGCGAACTCGTCGATGCACCAACGGGTCCGCTGTTCTGCACAGCAGTGAAGCCGATGGGCACGAATTCCGCAGACCTGGGGGAGATGGCCGCGACCATCGCCCGCGCGGGATTCCACATCATCAAGGACGACCACGGACTCGCTGATCAACCTTGGGCGCGCTGGACGGAGCGGGTTCGGGTCATTGCTGAGAGCGTGCGTGAAGCTCGCGAGGAATCTGGTTCGAACGCGCTCTACATGCCGAGTTTGAATGTCCCTGCAGACCGCATTCTGGACGCCGCTCTCGAGGCGAAGGAGGTCGGTGCCGGGGCACTCTTGATCCTCCCGGGTCTCTCCGGGTTCGACGCCATGCGCATGCTCGCCGATAACGACGACATCGGTCTGCCGATCATGGCGCACCCTTCGTTCCTGGGCTCCAACGTGGTGAACACCTCTCAAGGACTAGATCACGGCATCTTGTTCGGCACTGTGATGCGTCTTGCCGGAGCGGACATCGCCATCTTCCCGAACTACGGTGGCCGGTTCAGTTTCTCCCCGGCTGAGTGCAGCCAGATTCGAGATATGTGTCATGCACCCTTGGGTGAACTCGCACCATCTTGGCCGAGTCCCGGTGGAGGCATGACTCTCGACCGGATGGCCGAGTTGGTCCGCTTCTACGGTCCCGACGTGGCTCTGCTCGTCGGAGGTGCGCTCCACCGCGGTGATCTCGAAGCCAACTCCCGCGCCATGGTCGAAGCGGTTCGTTGAGCATCGAGATCTAGCGGGGGAAAGCCCCTGCCACTCCACCGTCCACTGTCAACACCGATCCGGTAGATCGTGACGAACGATCCGACAACAAAAAGGCGACGGACTCGGCAACGTCCGCAGTTGTGACTCCACGGCCGAGAATGTTGCGAGCAGCGTAAAACTCCTCGAGTTGATCGGCCGGTATACCGTGAGCGGCTGCGCGTTCCTCGCGCAATCCGCCATCCCACAGACGTGAGTTGTCGAAAACAGCATCAGGATTCACCGCATTGGATCGAATGCCATGCGCCCCACCCTCCAAAGCAGCGATCCTCATCAACTGGATCATTCCCGCCTTGGACACCGAATACGCCCCGAAGCCGGTTCCTGGACTGAAGGCGTTCTTGCTTGCCACGTACACCAGCGACCCACCCAGCCCTTGCGTTTGCATGGCACGCATGGACTCACGGGTCAATTGGAAAGCGCTCGTCAAATTGACCCGCAGTGCGGTCTCCCACTGCGCATCGGTCAAATCAGTGAGTGTGCCGGTGACTCCGATACCGGCGTTCATGACCACTCCGTCGAGACCACCGAAATGTCTAATCGCCCGATGGACGGTGGAGGAGGTGATGGACGTGTCGGACTGGTCTCCAGCGACGGTCACCGGCTCAGGGCCGCCCCGTTCCACGATCAATGCTCCGACATCTTCCAGGCTGCTTGCGTCGAGATCGGCCAAGACCAGTGAACAGCCGCGAGCCGCTAGGTCGAGGGCGATGCCTCGACCTATGCCTGAAGCTGCACCCGTGACGATGACGACGCGCCCGGAGAACTCGGCGGGGGGCGCCTTCAATGTCAGCTTGTACAGCTCCATCGGCCAGTAGTCGAAACGAAAAGTCTCACGTTCGTCGAGTGGTTCGGGTGTGCCGAAGGCCTTCGCAACATCCCGCGCGACTTCGTGAGTGTGCAGCGCGATGTCGGCTGCGACTGATGCGTCCTTCACTGATGTGCCGGTGGTGATAGCCCCTAGACCGGGCACCAAAATCACACGAGGCATCGGGTCGTGTGGACCGTACCCCTCGGGCAGCAAGGACTCGTGCCGCTGCACATAGGAGAGATAGTCCTCGCGATACTGATCCACCGCGGTTGCGACGTCGTCACGAGATGTCAGAGCAAGGGATCGCGGCTTGATTCGAAGCATGTGGTCAGCGCTCGACACTCCACCGGCGACTATCGCCTCTAGTTGGTCATCGTCGGCAACGGTCCGCAGACGATCATCGACACGCAAGATGCGGTGACCAGTGGAACTCACGGCACCTCGCAGCTCAAGCAGGAGCCGGCGTAATTCATCATCGGGGATGTCGTCATGGCGCGGCGGCGGACCCGACGGAACGGAATTGGCCTCTACGAACTCACGAGCCTGCTCGACCACTTCGATTGTTCGCCGGTAGCAGGCATCGGAATCGTCTGCCCACGTGATGAGTCCGTGATGAGCCAAGACGACTCCGTCATACTCACTCAGTTCCCCGACGATCTTGCTCAATTCAAAGCCAGGCCTGAGCCAATCCACATAGGCGAATCCCTCACCAAGGGCCTCCAACGTGATCTTCCGACCCTCCGCGTGGTTCGTCAGGGCACAAATCGCATCGGCATGCACATGGTCGATATGGGTGAAGGGTAGAAACGCATGCAGCAAGGTTTCGATCGATGGCCGTCGCGAAGAAGGATCCAACAACGCGCGCGTGACCAGATCGGTCATCTCTTCATCATCCATGTCCACGCGAGACGCAAGAGCCGTTAGTTCGGACAATCTCAAGCCTGGATAGTCGGACTCAACAGAGCCGCGCATGTCGGCGCCAGAACCCTTGACCCACATAACTTGCTGCTCACGCCCCAAGTGGTCGAGGATCGTTCCCTTCGCCGACGTGTTGCCACCCCCGTATACGACGAGAGACTGGTCGGAGCCGATCATGTTGGATCGGGAAACGAGATCTGCCAGTGGTTGCGGGGTCATTGCGCAGTGCCCTCCATCATCAGAGCGTCGATTGTTCGGCCTTCAGCGGGTTCGAATACCCCTTGTTCAGTCACGATCGCGGAAATGAACTTCGCCGGTGTTACGTCGAATGCAGGGTTGTAGCCGGATGCGGAGCCCGGAGCAACCGAATCGCCGTGGAATTCGGTGACTTCGCGCCCATCGCGCAACTCGATCTCGATTTCGTCCCCGGAGGTCGTTGCGATATCCACCGTTGAGGAGGGTGCCGCCACCACGAAAGGAACCGAAGCCGCTGAGCACGCCAGAGCTACACCCAGTGAACCGATCTTGTTGGCCGTATCGCCATTCAAGGCGATGCGATCAGCACCGATCACGGCAACATCAACCAGACCCCGCACGATGCTCGACGCGGCGGCACCGTCCACCTGAACAACGTGTGGAATTCCGTCGTGGGTGAGTTCCCACGAAGTCAGCCGCGCACCCTGCAGTAGCGGGCGAGTTTCATCGACATACACCATCTCGATCTGCCCCCGCGCGTGGAGCTCGCGAACGATCCCCAGAGCAGTTCCCCACGCGGTCGTGG
>CAZQRR010000135.1:0-5576 GCA_964595675.1 uncultured Rubrivirga sp.
GGTGAGCAGATCACCCCGGTGTTGGGTCGCGGGAGATTCCATTGGGTGCTCGCATTCGCCGACGAAGGGCTGTCCACGCCCGAGGTCTACCAGCGGTGCGACGAATTGCGCGCCGGTGAAGACGTGCCCGAACCAAGTGTCTCCGAGAGCCTTATCCAGGCGCTGCGCTCAGGTGAAGCGAACGACCTCGCAGGCGCGCTACACAACGATCTGCAACCTGCCGCTCTATCCCTTCGTCCGACTCTGCGCAAACTGCTCGATGCTGGGGTCGAATACGGCGCGTTGGCGGGAATCGTGTCCGGAAGCGGGCCCACGTGCGCATTCCTGGTCCGCGATGAGGAGCATGCACTCGACGTCGCTGTGGCATTGACCGCTAGCGGGGTGTGCCGAACCGTGAAGCGTGCGCACGGGCCAGTGCCGGGCGCGAAGGTCGCTACTGACTGAACTGACCCATCAGCGTGCGCAGCAGCGTGGCGAGTTCCTTGCGCTCCGGCTTGGTCAGTGAATCTAGAAGCGCATGTTCGCGCGCGAGCAGATCTGCGAAGGCACCGTCCACGGCGCGTTTCCCCGACTCAGTGAGTTCCACCCGGACACCACGACGATCTGCCGGATCCGGTGTTCGGCGCACGAATCCGCGCTCGGTCAATCGATCGACGCGGTTGGTCATGGTGCCGCTCGTGACCATCGTCTGACTGGCGAGTTGGCCGGGGGAGAGTGCGTACGGAGAACCCGCTCGGCGCAATGCGGCGAGCACGTCGAACTCCCAACCGTCGAGGTCATGGATCTCGAACGCCTCGGCGCGTGCTTGATCGAGGTGGCGAGCGAGTCGGGTAACACGCGATAGGACGGCGAGAGGTTGGACGTCGAGGTCCGGGCGCTCGCGATGCCAGGCATCGACGATCGCATCGACGTCGTCGGTAGGCACCTGCCCATGCTAGATCAAGATTCTTGACGTCAAGATTCTCGATCTAGCGACGCTTCTTGGCAGCCTTCCCCACAGTACGCAGTTGCGGCTTGGGCTCTAGGTGCTCCAGGCCGTTCCAGGCGAGGTTCACCAGGTGCGAGACCACGTCCTCCTTGCCGGGTTTGCGAACGTCGAGCCACCACTGACCGGTGAGGGCGACCATGCCCACGAGGGCCTGGGAGTAGACGCCGGCGTACTTGGTGCTGATGTCGTGGTTGTCGAATTCCCGGGCCAGCAGGTGCTCGACTTGCGCGGCGATGTCGACGATCAAACTCGCGAAGGAGCCACTGGACTGTGAGACGGGTGAATCGCGGACGAGGATGCGGAAGCCATCGGGGTTGGTATCGATGTAGTCGAATAGGGCCATGCCCGCCTGCTCGAGAAGTGCGCGGGCGGAACCGGCCGTCAATGCATCCGAAATCGAATGCAGGAGATCGTTCATCTCCCGATCCACCAGGACCGCGTAGAGCCCCTCCTTGCCGCCGAAGTGCTCGTAGACCACCGGCTTGGAGACCCCCGCTTTCGCCGCGATCTCCTCGACGCTAACCGCCTCGAAGCCTTTGTCGGCGAACAGTGATCGACCCACGTCGAGAAGTTGCTCCCGGCGCTCCTGCCCCGTCATGCGCACTTTCGAGCGCGTGCTGGGTCGAGTGCGACGAGTTGCTCGAGACGGTGGACGCGCTGCGGCAGTGCTCAACTCGACGACTGTGCCATCGGAGGCGGCGTCCGAGGCAGCGTCGTTGTCTTCAGCGGGGAGGGGAGTCACACCTTCACGGCTTCATCGGCACTCGATGCAATGGCGGCCTGGTAACCGCGGATGCGCGGAGCCATCGAGGGATCGACGAGTTTCTTCGCGAGGCGCTCGGGCTTGGGCCAGCGGACGTCGTGCGCGAGGTTGAGCTGCTCGAGGACGCGGATCAACCTCGCACTGGGATCGATCTGACCTTTGAGGACGCCGTGGCGTGCGCAGGTGGGATCCACGTGGTGCAGGTTGTGCCAGGACTCACCGAAGGAGGGAATCGCCAGCCAGTTCACGTTGCTCGACAGGTCGCGGCTCTTGAACGGGCGCTTGCCGAACACGTGGCAAATGGAATTGATGGACCAGGTCACGTGATGCACGAAGGCCACGCGAACCACGCCACCCCAGAACATGCCGGTCAGGAATCCGAGCCAGGACCACGTGATCAGGCCACCGATGATGCCCGGAAGCAAGAAGGTCATGACCACGATGACCGGGAAAGAGTTGTTGATGCGCTGAAGATCCTTGTCGTCGCGGATGTCGGGTGCGTACTGATCGACCGTGGCCTGCTCCTCGGAGAACAGCCATCCCATGTGCGCGAAGACCAGACCCTTGGCGATCGCCTTACGCGAGGTGCCGAAGCGCCACGGTGAATGCGGATCGCCGATCTCGTCGGAGAACTTGTGGTGCTTACGGTGGTCGGCGACCCACTGGTTGATGGAGCCCTGGAGGGCGTAGGAACCCAGGATCGCCAGCGTGATCTTGATGGCGCGATTGGTCTTGAAGGAGCCATGAGTGAAGTAGCGGTGGTAGCCCACCGTGATGCCGATGGCCGTGAGCGCCCAGAATCCGAGGAACAGGCCCACATCCACCCACGAGACCAAACCCCAGTAGATCATCGGGATCACGCCGAGCAGGGCGAGGGTCGGACCGATCACGAAGATTCCGATCGTGACCTTCATCGGCGTACTGAGGAAGATCGGATCTCCCTGGTCGACCTTCTCGAAGTCCTGCATCAGTGCCATGGGGAGCCCTCTCGCGTCCAACAAATCCCAAAACCTACGGTTGCGTAAGTTACGGTAGCGTAACCCATCGCCGAGCGCCACCGGTTCGGGCAATTCGGCGGGTCGCAGGGCGGGTCTTAGGGTTGAGCACCGCAATGACGGTCCCCGGTCGTCTAGTGGCAGGACAGCGGACTTTGAATCCGTCAACGGAGGTTCGAATCCTCCCCGGGGAGCCACGCGAATGATGATTGGATGCACCCGTGACCGAGCGTCCCTCCGCGGTGGTGATCTTGGCGGCTGGTGAAGGCAAGCGGATGAAGTCCGCGCTTCCCAAAGTTCTGCACGAGGTGGCAGGTCGATCCCTCCTCGGTCACGTGATCGAGGCTGCCGCCCACATCGAGCCTGAACACGTTGTGGTGGTGATCGGCCACGGACGCGAACAGGTGGCCGCGCACCTGGCCGAGGTTGCCCCGTGGGTGCTCACCGTGGTGCAGGAGGAGCAACGGGGAACAGGGCACGCTGTTCGGGTCGCCTTGCAGGATCTGGCAGCACGCGGTGCTGCATTCAAGGGCCCGATCGTGGTGGTCACGGGTGATACCCCGTTGCTCACCGGAGCGACACTTTCCGGGCTGATGGCCGCGCACTCGTCTGCGTGCACCGTGTTGACGGCGCAGGTTTCCGATCCCACGGGCTACGGCCGCATCGTCCGACACGGTTCCGCGGTGACTGCGATCGTCGAGGAACGTGATGCAACCGATGAGC
Source organism: uncultured Rubrivirga sp. (assembly GCA_964595675.1). Taxonomy (GTDB): domain Bacteria; phylum Actinomycetota; class Actinomycetes; order S36-B12; family S36-B12; genus S36-B12. Next base: position 3,470 of record CAZQRR010000135.1, read on the forward strand.
AGCGCGACATCGATGAGATCAACTCGGGGATGTACGCCTTCGATGCCGCGGCTTTGACCGGTTCCATCGAGAACCTGACCACCGACAACTCCCAGGGTGAGGAGTACTTGACCGACGTGGTCGGCCTGCTCACCGCTGAAGGCCTGCGGGTTGATGGGTTCGTCGCGCCCGACGCCGACGACATCCGCGGTGTGAATGATCGTGTCCAACTCGCTGAGGCTGGCGCCATCATGCGCGACCGGATCAACGATCGCTGGATGCGCGATGGCGTCACGATGGCCGATCCGTCATCGGTGTGGATCGATGTCGACGTCGAACTCGAATCCGATGTGACGCTCCTGCCGCAGACGATCCTGCGCGGGCCGACGGCCATCGCCTCGGGCGCTCGAGTGGGCCCGGGAACCACGTTGATCTCCTGTGAGGTCGCGGCGGGCGCGGAAGTGATCCACACCTGGGCCGAGTTGGCGGTGATCGGGGCGGATGCGCTCGTGGGTCCGTATACCTACCTTCGCCCGGGCGCGCAGTTAGGCGACCGCGCCAAGGCCGGCGCGTACGTGGAGATCAAGAACTCGCGTCTGGGGGATGGAGCGAAGGTTCCGCACCTTTCCTATGTGGGTGATGCCGAGATTGGCGAAGGCACGAATATCGGCGCCGCCACCGTCTTCGTGAACTACGACGGCCAAGAAAAGCACCGAACGGTGGTGGGGCGTGACGTGCGGATCGGCAGCGACTCGATGCTGGTTGCCCCGGTCGAGATCGGCGATGGTGCCTACACCGCTGCGGGATCGGTGATCACCGAGGATGTGCCGCCGGGAGCCATGGCCGTGGGGCGTGCCAAGCAAAGGAACATCGAAGGCTGGGTCGAGCGCCGGCGACCGGGTTCGGATTCCGCGAGGTCGGCGCGCGAGGCTGAGCAGGCATCTGGAAGGGTTCTCGCAGACGATTCGTCGGATTCGTCGGATTCGGAGGAATGAGTGGCCGAGAAGTCAGTACCCACCCAAAAGCGCCTGGTTCTGCTCAGTGGCAGGTCGCACCCGGAACTCGCGGAGGCGGTGGCCAATGATCTCGGTATCGATCTCTCACCGACACTTGCCTACGACTTTGCGAACGGCGAGATCTTCATCCGATTTCGTGAGTCGGTTCGCGGTACCGATGCCTTCGTGCTGCAAAGTCACACGACTCCGATCAACAAGTGGATCATGGAGCAGCTGATCATGATCGATGCGTTGAAGCGCGCATCGGCCAAGCGGATCACGGTGATCGTGCCCTTCTACGGATATGCGCGTCAGGACAAGAAGCATCGCGGTCGCGAACCGATCTCGGCCCGACTGATGGCCGACTTGTTCAAGGCAGCGGGCGCCGATCGGTTGATGACGGTCGATCTGCACACCTCGCAGATCCAAGGATTCTTCGACGGTCCCGTCGATCATCTGTTCGCGCTGCCACTTCTGGCGGAGCATGTGTCGACGCGTGTATCGAGGGATGAGATCACCGTGGTGTCACCTGACGCCGGGCGAGTTCGGGTGGCGGAAAGATGGACGGACGTCCTCGGCGCTCCGCTGGCGATCATCCACAAGCGACGTGATCCGGACGTCCCCAATCAGGTCCGTGTGTTCGAAGTAGTGGGCGACGTCAAGGACCGGGTGTGCGTGGTGGTCGACGACATGATCGACACCGGAGGCACGATCGTGAAGGCTGCCGAGACCTTGTTCGAGAACGGCGCGAAGGACGTGATCGTTGCAGCCACGCACGGCATCCTGAGCGATCCTGCGAAGGAACGTCTCCAGCAGTCGCGCATCTCCGAAGTAGTGGTGACCGACACGCTGCCCATCAGCGAGGATCGCATGTTCGAAAAGCTCACGATCCTGTCGATCGCGCCCATCCTCGCCAAGGCCATCAACGAGGTGTTCACCGACGGTTCGGTCACCTCGATGTTCGAAGCGGCCACCGCCGACGAGGCCTCGTCGCACTAGTACTCAAGGCCCGGCTAGACTCCTGCCGTCCTCGGCGAGGGAGGCCTGACGAGCGGGTGTAGCCCGCAAGCCATGCCGCCGTGATCGACGCGGGCGGCGAAGCGCCGCGCCGTCGGCCACGCCCCCGCGAGAAC
>CAZQRR010000136.1:0-5573 GCA_964595675.1 uncultured Rubrivirga sp.
GATTCCGCGGGCATTCGCATCCCCTACGAAGGCCTGCAGGTTCGAACCATTCAAGCGGGGGCCAGCACGACCACCAGTCCGCCGCCCGCTCAACATGATGGGTCCCCGCACGTTGAGCGCGATTTCCCCACGGGAAGTGTGAAAGACAGCGATCCCGCCCTCGGGGATCCTCAGCCCTAGCCAGCGTGAGTCGCGCCTCTCCGCGATCCGGGCCACACTGGTGACGTGACACTTCGCTGCCTGGTCACCGGCGCTACCGGATACGTCGGCGGTCGCCTTGTTCGTGAACTACTCGCGAAGGGCTACACCGTTCGCGTCCTTGCTCGCACACCGGAGAAACTCAGGGATTTTCCGTGGGTCGATCAAATCGAGGTGGCGCACGGGGATGCGACCGATCCAGTGGCTGTGACTCGTGCTTTGGACGGCATCGACGTCGCGTACTACTTGATGCACTCGCTGCAGGAAGGTCCACGGCTCGAACAGGCCGAGACGTCGATGGCGCGCACCTTCGCGCAGGCAGCACAGGACAGCAAACTTCAACGAATCGTGTATCTCGGCGGCCTGGCTCCTGATATCCCCGTCCGGGAGATGTCTCCGCACATGCGTTCGCGGGTGAGCGTCGGCCAGATTCTGCGCAACTCCGGCGTACCCACAATCGAGTTCCGGGCCGCGGTGATCATCGGGTCCGGATCGGCATCGTTCGAGATGCTCCGCTACCTGACCGAACGACTTCCCGCCATGATCACGCCGCGCTGGGTTCGAACCAAGACCCAACCGATCGCTATCCGCGACGTCTTGCGTTACCTGGTCCTTGCAGCGGAACTTCCACCCGAGGTGAACCGTGCCTTCGATATAGGTGGCCCGGAGGTACTCACCTACCAGCAGATGATGCAGCGATACGCCGCGGTTGCGGGGCTGACACCGCGCATCATCCTGCCCATCAACATGCTGAGTCCGCAGTTATCCAGCCACTGGGTCGGTTTGGTCACTCCGGTCCCGCGCGCGATCGCCAGGCCGCTCGTGCGATCGCTCAAGCACCCCGCCGTGTGCCACGAACACGACATCGCTCAGTGGATACCGGATCCTCCCGAGGGACTCATCACCTTCGATACAGCGGTCGAATTCGCGTTGACTCGGATCAGGGAGGCGAACGTCGCAACGCGATGGACCGGTGCCTCCACGCCGGGCGCGCCCAGCGAACCGCTCCCCGGCGACCCGGAATGGGCCGGAGGATCACTCCATACTGACGTGCGCACAGTCGAGACGACTGCATCACCCGAGCAGCTGTGGAAGGCCGTGGAATGCATCGGCGGCGAGAACGGTTGGTACTCCTCGAGCCTGCTGTGGGAGGCCCGAGGCTTGATCGACCGTGCCGTGGGTGGCGTGGGCTTGCGGCGAGGCAGGCGCGATCCCAACACGTTGATGGTCGGCGAGGTGGTCGACTTCTGGAGGGTGGAAGAACGCCTCCCGCCACGGCTGCTGCGCTTGCGTGCCGAGATGAAGATGCCCGGGCGCGCGTGGTTGGAATTCAGCGTGGAACCACGAGAGGGCGGTGGTTCACGACTCATCCAACGCGCCGTCTACTGGCCTCGGGGCATCGCCGGGCACGCCTACTGGTGGTCGGTCGCACCGTTCCACGCCTTCGTATTTCCGCCGATGGCACGTCACATCGTCGAACGTGCCGAATCCCTCGCCCGGGTGGAAGTCCCCCGCAGCGCATCCGACACAATCGAGGCGTGACCACCTCCGACTCAGGCCTCGAGCCGACCCCGCATGAGACGTTCGGCGGTCACGAGTTCTTCGAGTCGCTCGTCTCCTCGTTCTACGGCCGGGTTGCAGTCGACGACGTCCTGCGTCCCATGTACCCGCCGGATTCGCTCGAGGGAGCCCGGTGGCGACTGCAGGCTTTCCTCGAGCAGTACTGGGGTGGACCCACCGACTACAGCGATCAACGTGGGCACCCGCGGCTACGCATGCGCCACGCCGCCTTCCACATCGATGCCCGTGCACGTGATCGGTGGCTCACCCACATGCGCGCCGCACTCGACGAACAGCGTCTACCCGCCGAACAGGACGCCGTCTTGTGGCACTACCTTCAGGGCGCGGCCTTCGGCCTGCAGAATGTGGCCGAGGATGTGCCCGAAGATGTGCCCACCATCTTCGAGGCGCACCCGAAAACTGATCCGAAAGCCTGAACCCATGACGAACTCCGGAGGACATGTGAACGCGCCCGTGGATGTATGCGCTTACAGGCAATCTCGCCCCTGGTGGCGCGATGCTGTCGTGTACCAGGTCTATCCGCGGAGTTTCGCCGACTCGAACGGCGACGGCATCGGCGACCTGCCCGGCATCATCGACCGCCTCGACTACCTAGTCGATCTCGGCGTGGATGCCGTGTGGATCTCTCCGTTCTACACATCGCCTCTGCACGACGGGGGCTACGACGTTGCGGACTACCGCGACGTCGACGAGCGGCTAGGCACCGTGTCCGACATGGACACGCTCATCGAACAGGCCCACGCACGTTCGTTGCGAGTGGTCATGGACATCGTTCCCAACCACACCAGCAGTCAGCACATGTGGTTCCAGCAGGTGCTGAACTCCGAGCCCGGCACCCCCGAGTGGGAAGACGCCACCAGCCGGTACGTGATCAGACGGGGCAAGGGCACGGATCACGGTGAGCCCCCCACCAACTGGCGCAGCGTCTTCCATGGTCCCGGCTGGTCTCGGTTGATCCTCGCCGACGGCACCGTCACCGATTACTGGTACCTGCATCTGTTCGACGACACCCAGCCCGATCTGGATTGGACCAATCCGCAGGTACGTGCGGAGTTCCTGAACATCCTGCGTTTCTGGTTCGACCGAGGAGTGGATGGTTTTCGCATCGACGTCGCACACGGACTTGCGAAGGACCCGGCTTTCCCCGACATGGACTACGACTCTCTGCCTGAGAGCGAGATCCTCGGTCTGGCACCCGGTGCTCCGTACTGGGATCAAGACGAGGTGCACGAGATCTACCGTGAGTGGCGCAAGGTCTCCGATTCTTACGATCCGCCGAGGATCTTCTGTGGTGAGACCTGGGCACCGACCGCCGAACGCCTCGCGCTCTATCAGCGACCGGATGAACTCCACACATCCTTCAATTTCGATTACCTGGCTGCCGGTTGGGACGCGAAGAAGATGCGCGCCTCGATCGACGCCACCGTTGCCAACCACCTGAAGGTGGGTGCTCCTCCCACGTGGGTGCTCAGCAATCACGATGTGATCCGTCACGCCACACGTTTCAGTCCGACCACCGACGGCAAGCAGGTAACGGCACAGTCGACAGTCGATCCCGAGCGTGGTCTGCGTAGAGCTCGAGCCGCGACAGTCTTCATGTTGGCGCTGCCGGGATCCGCATACCTCTACCAAGGAGAAGAGCTCGGTCTTCCGGAGGTTTTCGATCTCCCCGACGATGCCCGGCAGGATCCGGTCTGGAAGCGAAGCAAAGGCACGGATCTGGGGCGCGATGGCTGCCGTGTTCCGATTCCGTGGTCAGGCGAGCAACCGAGCTACGGGTTCGGTCCGTCGAATGCGTCCTGGCTGCCGCAACCTCGATCCTGGGCAGAGTTATCGGTGGAGCGGCAGGTCATCGATGAAGCCTCCACCTTGCAGATGTACCAGCGCGCACTACTCCAACGCCGACTGGAGCCAGCGATGGGCGATGGGCCGATGGCGTGGATGGACGATGCGCCGGATGAAGTCCTTGCGGTCAGACGCTTCGCCGACGACTCGAGCGAACCCGCCGTGCTCGTGGTGATCAACATGGGAGGAACCCCGTGTCATCTGCCATCAGAGTGGGGAACGCAGGTACTCGTGGCTTCCGGGGACGATGTGGCCGCAGTTACCGTCGACGAAACCGAGCACCTGGTTCTGGGTCCCGAAACGACGGTGTGGCTGCGCTCCTAGCGAACCAGGTGCAAGCCGAGGCGTGCTTCTATTCCCGCGGCATAGGTGAACAGCTGACCGCGCGGAGTGGACAGTCGCTTCCACGCCCCGCAGGTCGATGCCGTGACGCGCAAGGGCTCATCGGTGAGTAGGCGTAGGCGTCTCGCGGCATGCAGGGTCCGCATCGGCAGACCAGCCCAAGCAGATCGCGACCAGATCTCATCAGCGATCGTGGCCGCTTGACGCTCGCTCATGCCGGCGGTCCGTTGCCGGAATTCCTCGATGGCGTCCTTGACGAGTGGGGTTATGTCGCTGGATACGCCGTGAATCGGCATCTGCCATCCGTCACGAGGGGGCAGTTGCGCCAACGTCAAGCCCTGTCCGACCGGCGCGGTCACGGTCGGCAGTAAATCGATGTCGAACCGAATGTCGGCTTCCGCGGCAAGCGCCTCCTCCAGCCCCGTGACGAAGGAGGACAAGGAGACGGTTGCCTCCGCATCGACCGCGTCCGGGGACACCTCCGCTGGAACGGCGAGCATGCACAGCACGTCCATCGGAAGGACCACATAACAGGCGATAGCCGAGCGGCCGACGGTGATGCGGACGGCTGCGATCGGATCCCATTCGATCTGCCGCCGGCCAACCAACGTGAGTACCCGAGCGTCGCGTTCGTTCAGCGAGATGAGGCGAGGGTCGGGAATACGGGCTGTGTCCATCCCCGACCCCTTTCCTAGGCCTGAGGTTCCAGATTCGCTTCAAGCACCTGCCGGAACTGTTCAGGGATTTCACGTGACTGGCGAGATCGGATATCGAAACACACCATGACCGTTTTCGCATCTGCAGCGAGTTGACCCTCATCCATGATCTCGAAGTCCATGGTGAAGGAGGACCTTCCTACGTGGGAGATCCAGGCACGAACGACTAGAGGCTCCAGACCGAACAGAATCGGGCGGCGATAGTTGATCTCCTGCCTAGCCACCACTTGACCGATCACACCTCGATCGACGAGTTCCAATTCACGATAGGTCCGTACGCGCGCTTCCATGATGTAGTCGATGACCACCGCATTGCTGACATGGTCATATGGATCGAGGTCCTTGAACCGCTTTGCGACTTCGATCTCGAACACCGTCATGAAGCGAACTCCACTAGTCGCGTGTCAACTTGCGATACGTGGCCCGGTGCGGTCGCGCAGCCTCTTCACCCAGCCGCTCGACCTTGTTCTTCTCGTAGGAGTCGAAGTTGCCTTCGAACCAGAACCACTGCGAGTCACCCTCGTAAGCGAGAATGTGGGTGGCGATTCGGTCCAGGAACCAACGGTCGTGCGAGGTGATCACCGCGCAGCCGGGAAACTCCAGTAGAGCGTTCTCCAGTGAGCCGAGAGTCTCGACGTCGAGGTCGTTGGTCGGCTCATCGAGTAACAACAGGTTGCCGCCCATCTTCAGCGTCAGCGCCAGGTTCAACCTGTTGCGCTCACCACCCGAGAGCACCTTCGCGGGTTTTTGCTGATCGGGGCCTTTGAACCCGAAGGCCGACACATACGCGCGCGACGGAAGTTCCACGTTGCCGACCTTGATCCAGTCGAGGCCGTCGCTCACCACCTCCCACACGGTCTTGCTCGGATCCAGTCCGGCACGAGACTGGTC
>CAZQRR010000137.1:0-5554 GCA_964595675.1 uncultured Rubrivirga sp.
GAGGTGAGGAGATTCGAATGCGTCGTCAGTTGGGAATTGCGTTGGGAATGACTGGATTGGTGGCTGGTGGAGTCGCTGCGCCGGCTGTTGCCGCGGAGACGCCCGATCCCACGCGTACCTACGTGGTGGATTGCCAAGGAGAGTTGGACTACAAACCCAAGCAGATCGTGTTCGCGTGCGGAGACGGTGGCGTGTACTTCGGCAACATCAAGTGGCGTAAGTGGAACATGAATGAGGCCGTGGGACGCGGAACGTTGTTCTACAACACGTGCGAGCCAAACTGCGGTGCGGGCAACGTGCTTCGTTACAAGCGTGTGCGCATCGAACTTGGTGGCGTTGCCTCGGGTCCGGGAATGGGAACGATGGTGAACACGTTCTCCTCGTTGACTGGCACCTTCGGTCCGGATGCCGGGCCGGCGATGGCTGAATCGGCAACGTGGGCGCTCGATAATCCGATCAAGGGCAGCTAGCGGGTCCTGCGTCCCCAGGGCGCGCGCATCGCATCCACAGTTTTTGATTGGCGGCTAGTGAGGGCCGACCTGGCCGCATAGTTTCGCTTGAGTTGCGTTCTTGTGTTGGGTCCCTCCCTTCCCAAGTCGGGTGGCTTCCGTACTTCGTCCACATCAAGTGAGGCGAAGGGAAGGGAGGTGGCCCCTATGAGGGAAAGAAGCAGTGGCCCGGATGAAAATCCGGGCCACAACTTCTCACCAAACATGAGAAGCGTAACACGGGCACTGCGAACTGCGGCAGTTTTTCTTTCGCCGGTTGTGGTGGTCGCGGGGATCCGCAAAGTCCTGGACTGGTTGATTCCTTGACGACGGCGGCGGGGCCTTCGGGCCCCGCCGCTCCTGCTGTGGCGTCGTCGTTGTTCTGTGCCTTCTGTTAGTCGACGAAGAAGAAGGCGACTCGGTATCGGGTGTCGGTGAGGGGACGCAAAACAACCTCACCGCGTGCACCCGAGTACTTGCCGGTGCCACCGATGATCGCGTGCGTGATCTTGGTCTGCGGAGCGGTGCCGGCGTTCGCGGACACGAGTGCAGTCGTATAGATCGTGTCGTTGCCCACGCTGAAGGCGAGAGTGGTCTGCCGGTTCTGCCGGCCACCAGGGATCGCAACTGCGGCAGTGATCTGACTGGTGGCGTAGGTGCCGACCGGTTCGCCGCCGCGGGTCTCGCTGACGGTGCCATTGGTGACGGTGATGTGGCCGACGTTGTCGCCATCGCCCTTGATGTCGATGACCTCGCGGAAGGTGCGGTCGATAAACCACACGAGGTCAGCCTTGGCGGCGGAGGCGGAGGGGGCGGCGATCAGGGAGCCTGAGATAGCCACGAGAGCTGCGGTGATGAGCGTTGCGAATCGGGACTTGCTCGAAAGACGTGTCATGAAATGGAGGGTTTGTGGTGGCAGTGATTCGCGTGGGGAATCCCTGCGATCGATGGCTCGCTGAGGGGAACGCCTAGCCGAGGGTCCTTCGCGCTCGTAGGCTGCTCGAGTGCGCATCGTCTCTCTGCTGCCCTCCACCACGGAGATCTTGTTCGGCATCGGTGCCGGCGATGATGTGGTGGGCGTGACATTCGAGTGCGATTACCCGGTCGAGGCTCGAGAGCGGCGGATTGTGTCGACATCGGCGATGCCGGAGGGGTTGGGTCCTCGGGAAATCGACGAGTTCGTAGCGGCTGCGCTGGCGCGCGGTGAGGATTTGTATCGGTTATCGGCGGATGCCTTGCGTGACTTGGACGCCGACGTGGTGGTGACCCAGGACCTATGCGCGGTGTGCGCGGTAGATGTCTCGGTTGTCGAAGACGCCCTCGGCTTCTTGGGTTGTCGTGCTGAGGTTATGACGATCGATCCGCACACGCTGGCCGAGGTATTCGACTCGGTGCTGGTGCTGGGTGAGCGGACGGGTCGTTTGGACGAGGCCCAGGAGTTGGTGTTGTCGTTGCGGGCACGAGTGGCTGCGGTTGAGGCGGCTGTCTTTGGTCTTCCTCGACCTCGAGTACTGGTGCTGGAGTGGACGGACCCGCCCTTCGCCCCCGGGCATTGGATCCCGGAGATGGTGCAGATCGCCGGCGGGGAATGCGTGCACGGTCGCGCGGGGGAGAAGTCCTACCGGGTCACCTGGGATGAGGTGGCCGACTGCGCACCCGATGCGGTGGTGTGCGCGCCGTGCGGGTTCGACCTCGAAGGGTCGGTGGCGCTGGCTGAGCAGGTGCGCGATCGGTTCCCGGGGATCCCGGTGTGGGCGGTGGATGCGAATGCGTCGTTCGCGCGGCCGGGGCCGCGGCTGGTCGATGGAATCGAAGCCCTGGCGGGGGTCTTGCATCCGGGTGCTGTGCCGAGGCGTGTTGACCTGGCGCGCGAAGTGGCTGAGGGAAATCTCGCCGGCGATTAGGTTTCAACTAGTTGATAACTGGTTGAAACGGGGCTAGGTTGAGTCTATGAGCGTCACGGTAGGTGCCTTCGAGGCCAAGACACATCTGTCCTCGCTCTTGCAGCGGGTGGAACTCGGCGAGGAAGTGACGATCACCAAACATGGGCGTCCGATCGCCCGACTGGTGCCGGTGGACGAGAAGGCTTCGCGCGACTGGAAGGCCTTTTGGGCGCGCGTCGATGCCTATCGCGTGCCTGTTGGCTCAGGGGCGGAGATCAAGAGGGCCATAGAGGAAGGCCGGATGTGAGGGCGCTCGTCCTCGATGCCTCGCTGGCGCTTGAGTGGTTCAGCAAGGAAGCATCCCTAGCAGCGCTTGAGAAACGGTCCCTATTCGATGGCAGGGTTGCCGTCGTGCCGGCCTTATGGCGTTACGAGGTGCTGAACGCCATCACGCGTTGGCAACGTCAAGGCAAAATCACGGCGGCTGAGGCAACTCGATTTTTGGGCGATGCGCTTCAACTGCCGTTCGCCGTCGTTGAAGAAGGCAGTCCCGATGCAATAGTTGAAGCCGCCATATCCCATGACCTCTCTGCCTACGACGCCACGTATCTGCGCGTGGCCATGTTGACCGGCGAGCCGCTCGCGACCCTAGACAAGTCGTTGATCAGGGCAGCTTCGGCTGTCGGTGTTGAGTGCGTGTGACCGGTCGTCGCGGTTGTGGGTGGGGGCTTCGTCGTCGTTGGTGTCTTCGCTGGGCAATAGACTGTCGGTATGTCCAAAGCCGATAACCACGAAATAGGTGGCTTCCACCTCAACCACAAGCAACTCGATGCCTTGAAGAAGGTCTATGCCCATCCAGTGGCGCACAACCTGACCTGGCACGAAGTGCGCACCTTGTTGGATGCGGTGGGTGAGGTCGAGGAAAAGCACAACGGTTCGTGGCGGATCACCATCGCCGGTCAGCCCGAGGTTTTCGACCCCAACCACGGCAAGGACCTGACCGTCGAGCAGGTCATGGACCTGCGCCGGATGCTCACCGCAGCGGGATTGGAGCTAGGGGCATGAACCATGCACAACCGGTGGAGCCGGGCAATCCCGAGCGGGTTTCGGATCTGATCGACGTCGTTGGCCACTACGTGGTGGTAGCGATCGACTTCCACGAATCACGTATTTATCTGTTGGACGGCGGCGGGGTATCGCGGCCGGAGAAGATCGTGCCGCTGGATCCGCGTGGCTATCACGCGCACCTGCACACCAAGGCGGGCACGGTTCGCGGGTGGTATGACCCGGACGATGTTGAGGTGTGGCGGTCTTTGGCCGCGCAGCTTCGTGGCGCTGCTGCGGTGCTTTTGCTGGGTCATGGCAACGGCAAGGCGAATGCCTCCCATCAGTTCATCGCGTACGTGGAAAAGCACGACCGCGAGTTGGCGCCGGCATTGCTCGGTGACCTGCGGGTGGATGTCGATGACTTGACCGATGCGCAGATCGTGCGCCTGGGGCAGGAGTTCTTCGATATGGCGCCGCCGCGGTCGGATCGGCCGAGCGCGTAGCTTTCGCCGGCTGGCATGACCCTGGTTATGCACAGCCGGTGATCTCGGTTCCCACAGGCATCGAACTCCATCTAGCGGTGGGTGGATGGTGGAACGAGCCTTGGTCGCATGGGACGTGCGATCGACACAGAGCTAATGGAGGCTGCGCCTCGAGGGGCGTCTGATGAGGTAACTATCCTGGCCAACTGCCAACAATCATGGCAAAGTGTCGATATGGATCTTGCGTCCCCGCTCCGCTCACTCGTGCCGACCATGGAATCTGAGGTACTCGGTGTTCTCGCGGGTACGCAGGCCGCAATGAGCATCGCTCAGATCACGGCGGTAGCCAGTCGTGGCTCGCGTCAGGGTCTGACCTTGGCTCTCGCTCGACTCGTAGAACACGGGCTGGTGACGGCGATTCCGGCCAATAGGGGATCGATGTACTCACTGAATCGTGATCACGTGCTCGCCGATGCGTTGCGGGCTGCCCTCGAAGCTCGAGGCGTATTCCTTCATCGGCTCAGTGATGCAGTGCATTCGCTATCGCCTCGACCCCTGCACGTGTCGATCTTCGGATCCTTCGCCCGCCATGAAGGTGGTCCTGACAGCGACATCGACGTTTTGTTCGTTCTGCCGCGCGGACGTGCTGTCGATGCTCAGTGGGAGGCGCAGGTCCGTGACTTGGGAGAGCAAGTCTTCGCCTGGACGGGCAACCGCATGGAGCACATCGCCTACACCGAGGACGAACTCCTCGACGTAGTGAAGAAGAAGGTGGCGATCGTTGAGTCGTGGCGCACCGAAGCGCTCACCGTTCACGGTCCTCATGTGGCGTCACTACTGAATCGCGAGGCCTAGGTCGGTGTGTAGGTGTCACCATGAATCCACGTCGAGTCCCCACTCGAAGAGCCCAGCGAGCCGAAGCATTCACTAGGCGCCGCATCGCTGAGAAATATCTTGAAGTGGCCGAACTCGCCGCCACGGAGGACGGAATTGCCAACAACGTGGCCATCGGCCTAGCAGTCCTCGCGGGTATCGCGGCAGGCGACGCCATCTGCGTTGCAGCGGTGGGAGAGAGATATTCGGGCAAGGATCATTTGGCGGCGGCACACTTCCTGCAGCGCATCGACAAGGTGAGTGGCGATGAACTGCTGACGCTCATCGAGTTGAAGTCGGTGAGCCATTACGGCTTCGAAGTGCTCGGTGATCGCCAGCGCACTCGTGCGATGAGGGCAGCTCGGAGCCTGGTCCTAGCGGCTCGCCATCGAACGTGAGCAACGCCGCATGTGCAGTAGTGACTCACGAGTGTGGAGCACCCGGTGAATTGCTGGCAGGAAATCCGAAGAAGTTCACGCTCTCGGTCGGGCCTAGGGTTAGCACGTGCGGCGCGTAGTGATCCTGGGGAGCACTGGGTCCATCGGAACCCAGGCGTTGGATGTGATCCGGCGTAATCCTGATCGGTTCACGGTGGTGGGCCTTGCGGCTTCGGGTGCTCGCATGGAACTGCTTTTGTCTCAAGTTCAGGAGTTCGCGCCGTCGGTGGTGGCGGTGTCTTCGTCGTCATCGGTCTCCGACTTGCAGTTGGGTATGTACGCGTGGGCTAAGGAGAACGGGTATCCCGAAGGGGAAGCCTCGCTACCGGGGATCATCGCCGGGC
>CAZQRR010000138.1:0-5517 GCA_964595675.1 uncultured Rubrivirga sp.
CATGGCCAGTTAGTTGAGAGGATGACCGTCCTGTCGCACCGAGACGAGAACCCCGGTGACGTCGAATTCATCGACGTTACGAAGAACTTCGGTCCATTGCGGGCTGTTGATGGGATCTCGTTTTCGGTGCGGCGGGGCGAATTCCTCGCCCTGTTGGGACCTTCCGGATGCGGCAAGACGACTTGTTTGCGGATGATCGCGGGTTTTGAGGAGCCAAACTCCGGGACCATTCTTATTGCAGGCAATGACTCCCGCCAGGTGCCCCCGGGCAAGCGCCCGGTCAACACCGTCTTTCAAAACTATGCGCTCTTCGGGCACATGAGTGTGCGCCGTAACGTGGAATTCGGTTTGAAGCAGCATGGTGTGTCCAAGGCTGAACGTCGCGAGAGGGCGATGGCGGCCTTGGATATGGTCCGCTTGGCCGATAGGGCTGAACAGATGCCGCGCCAGCTCTCCGGTGGTCAACAGCAGCGGGTCGCATTGGCTCGAGCCCTAGTTCTCGAGCCTCGAGTGCTCCTGTTGGATGAGCCGCTCGCAGCTTTGGATTTGCAGTTGCGCAAAGGTATGCAGGACGAACTGCGTCGTTTGCACCGCGATCTGGGAATCACCTTCATCTTCGTCACGCACGACCAAGGTGAAGCGATGTCCATGGCCGACCGCATCGCCGTGATGAATCATGGCCGTATCGAGCAGTTAGCCTCTCCGGAGGAGATCTACCAAGAGCCTGCGACCCCTTTCGTCGCAGGATTCATCGGAGATATGAACGTCATTCCGGGGGAACTGCTGCATGACGGCACGGTGGCCACCGAGTCCTTGGGCATCCTCCAGCCCGCGTCGTCAGGACTCATGTCACCAGGATCGGTGACTGTTGGCATCCGACCCGACTGTCTGCGCATTGTTTCCGGTGACTCCGGTGTTACCGCGACCATCGTCGATCGCGTTCTCGTGGGAGAAATGTGCCGATTCCTGCTCCGATTGAACGACGGTAAGGAGATCGTCGTCAAGCGACCTCGCGCTGAGTGGTCCGCATTGATGGCAAACTCTGACGGTTCCACAGTGGAGCTTCGCTGGGCTGATGAAGATCTCCTCATTCTGCGAGATCCAGTAGAAGTCAGTTCCTGACGTGGGAAAAGCGGTCAGAAGACGCACCCCCGTGGGTGCGATGCCCACGTGGGTGATTACTCCCTCGCTGCTGTGGTTAACGCTGTTCTTCGTCATTCCCGTCGTGGGAGTGTTCGTGATTAGCGTGGGAACCCCGGTGGGTTACGGGGGAGTGCAACTCGGATTCGACACCAGTTCATTCGAACGAGTCTTCTCCAGCACGTTCATCGGCGTATTCATCCGCACGATCATGCTCGCGGGTTTCGGCACCGCGATGGTTTTCCTCGTAGCATTTCCCACGGCGTATTGGCTGGCTCGGTACGCAGGGCGCGGCAAGTACTTGATCTTGGCGATCTTGGTGATCCCGTTCTGGACGAGTTTCCTCGTGCGTGCATTCGCGTGGCTGATCGTCCTCAGCCCGGATTGGTTCATCGCGCGAGCAGTTCAAGCCACAGGGATAGTCGACACCTTCCGTCCGATTGGAACCATGGGTGCAGTAGCCATGGTGGTCATCTACAACTATCTGCCTTTGGCCATGCTTCCCCTTTTCGCAACATTGGAGCGCATGGACTGGTCGCTCGTCGAAGCTGCCGAGGACCTCGGAGCGTCGGGACGACGAGCATTCTTCGGAGTGACGCTGCCGTCAATCAAGGTTGGCGTGATCACGTCGATCCTGTTGGTCTTCGTACCGATGACGGGTGAGTACGTAATTCCGCAGATCATCGGCAGCGGCAAGCAAGCCCTCTTTGCGAACCTGATCGGCCAGCAATTCCTCCAGGCTCAGAACTGGCCTCTGGGGGCGGCCCTCGCGGTCTTCTTGATCGTCACCGTTGGGCTGGGTGCCCTGCTTGTTCTCCTGTTCGCGCAACGGCGGGATGCGGCTCATGGCTAAAAGCGCATGGCGACGAGCGATGGGAGGCTGGGTCGTCCTGACCGTCGTGTTCTTGTATGTGCCCATTGCGGTGGTGATCGCGTACTCGTTCAATGCGAATCCATCGAACGTCAGCGTCTGGACTGGCTTCACTACCGAATGGTTCAGCAAAGTCTTCACTAATCAGCAGGCAATCGATGCGGTACTCACAAGTCTGCGCATCGCTAGCGTCAACGCGCTGATCGCCATGATCTTGGGCACATTGGCCGC
The DNA here is from genome assembly GCA_964595675.1 of uncultured Rubrivirga sp. Lineage (GTDB taxonomy): Bacteria > Actinomycetota > Actinomycetes > S36-B12 > S36-B12 > S36-B12. The sequence goes on from CAZQRR010000138.1 coordinate 2,243, forward strand.
GATCGGGCTCCGGTTTGCCCCGCGCCTGCTGCGTCTTGGTTTCGACACGCTTGCCTATTTGACGTTGGTGACCCCGATCGTGGTTCTGGGTATCTCGACGTTGATTGCTTTCGTGATCGTTGGCATTCCTCGTGGCAGCCTGACGATCTTGCTGGTGCACGTGGTCTTCAACTCATCGATCGTTTTCCTGATCGTGCGTGCTCGACTGGTGGGCTTGTCCTACAGCGAAGAAGAGGCGTCGTTAGATCTCGGTGGTAACCGCTGGTCGACCTTTGCTCAGATCACGGCACCTCGTTTGGCGCCTGCCATCGTGGCCGGCGGTCTGCTCGCTTTCACATACTCCTGGGACGACTACGTGATCGCCAGTTTCATCAACGGTCCCACCACTCGGACGCTTCCTTTGTACGTGTTCAGTCAATTACGTTTCGGAGTGTCTCCGCAGGTCAACGTCCTGGCAACGATCACCTTGGCCGTGACGGTTGTGGCGCTTGCTCTAGTAGTCCTGGTACTTAGGCGCGCACTGCCGCGCGGTGATCTTTCCCGCATTACTCCCATCGCTATGAAACAAGGAGAATCATGAGGTTAGACAAGCAGCGCACCACCGGTTTTGTCACCGACGAGCGATATTTCTGGCACCTGAGCACCGTCGATTTCGGTCCTTGGGTTGAAGGGGGATTGCCGTTCGAAAAGCCGGAGCCTCGTCGACGCCTGCTCAATCTCATCCGACAATCAGGTTTGGCCGATCACTTACGTTTCCTCGATCCAGTCACCGTAACGGCCGAGGACCTCGCGCTGGTGCATGACCGCGGCTACATACAGAAGATCCAACAGATGTCCACGGAGGGAGGCGGAGAAGCTGGGGAGTACGCAGGTTTTGGCGCGGGCGGTTACGACACTGCGGCTTTAGCTGTGGGTGGAGTCGCGACCGCAATGCAGGCGGTCATGGATGGAGACGTTGACAATGCCTATGCCCTGGTTCGCCCAGGGGGTCATCACGCCGAACGCAACCGGGGTCGCGGCTACTGCATCTTCTGCAACGACGCCGTCGCCATTCGAATGCTGCAACAGCGAGGTGTGCTGAAGAAGGTCGCGGTGGTTGATTTCGATGTCCACCACGGCAATGGCACCGAACAGGCATTCATTGACGACCCGTCCGTCCTCACCATCTCCCTGCATCAAGATCGGTACTACCCCGAGGACAGTGGTGGACCTGAGGCTACGGGTACTGGTGAAGGCGTGGGAACCAACATCAACATCGCCCTTCCGCCCGGGTGCGGCGAGGGCGCCTACCGGCAAGCGCTCGAATCAATCATCGGTCCGGCTATTCGTACCTTCAACCCAGATCTGATCCTCGTCGCTGCCGGATACGACTCTGGAGGGTTGGATCCTTTGGGCCGGATGCAATTGTCCGCCCCAGCATTCGGGCGAATAACGGACCTGCTGCTCGATCTCGCCGATGAAGTTTGCGGTGGCAAACTCGTCGTCTCGCACCACGGTGGCTATTCCGAGCTGCACGTGCCCTTCTGCGGACTACGCGTCACTGAGTCCCTGAGCGGTCGTCAAACAGAAGTGGAAGACCCCTTCGCATGGATCGATGACCTCCCGGGCCAGGAACTGACAGAAGCTCAAAGCGCAGTGCTGGTGGGGACCAGGCAGACCCTGGTTGCCGGTGGTGTCCGACTGTAAGGAACCAACTACTCCCCGGCCTGCATCTTCCGGCGAGCCACCACAACCGTCCCCGCGAACATCACGAGCAGTGCCACCCACAACCCGGTGGTCAGGATCGTGTTCACGTTCCATTCACCGCTGAAGAACGTCGACACGATGACCAGCAGCGCGGCCAGTGAACCGATGATCGCGACGATCATGGAGGTTTTGCCGGACCAGCGACCCAGCAGGTTGAACGAGCCTCGCGTTCCAGCTACGGCGAATGCGACAGCGAAGAACAGCAAAAGCGCCCCGAAAAGGTAGTTGGTGCCCGACCACTCACCGAGGGGCGTGTCCAGCACCCCGGCGATCAAGGTGACCACGGCGATCACCGCCATCAGGTAGGCGAGCCACCGGGGTCCGGCATAAGGATTCACTTCAGGCATCTGTTTCCTCCTTGAGCGCGACTTTGCAGGAACAACGACGACGCCACAGCGCCGAGACCACGGTATGGGTGAGAGGCACATCGACGGGGCATGCGCGCCGCGAGTATTCAGGGGAGTAGGGAAAACCCAGTCTGCTTAAAGGTCGTCGATTCCCGTGTTGGGGCATGCGAAGACCCGCTCACACAGTGCTTCAACCGGAGCGGCGTAACTCCATCCGGTAGGTGCGCCGTCTTCTTCATCCAGGATCGTTCCCCCGATGGTTCCAATCACTTCACCGCGTGAGTTGATGACCGGGCCTCCGGAGTTGCCCGGGCGTACGGTCATGTGCAACAGCACCTCCACGCCGTTGTCGTGTACGACCTCACCGATCACCGGCACGATCACGTCGTCGAGGGGCGCCCCCAAAGTCATCGCCCACGATCCCTGCGGTGCAAATGAAAAGGGAACGGCTGCCGGAGTTGCGCCTGCAATGGCGATGGTTGCCACATCTGCCGCCCGATCCCAGTTCATTAACGCTGCTGGCACACGCCTGCTTCCGATGAGTACTTCCAGCTCATCATTACTGTCCTTGCAGTCACGAATCACGTGCTCAGCGGTCACAACCACCTGGACGAGGTCCACGGACACGTCGGCTCTCTTGGCCGGTCGCACCCTCGGCTCAGCGGATGTGTCGATGATCCAGCCCGCTCCGGAGCCCTCCGCGCAGTAGATCGTGACTGTCCACTTCTTGGCATCGAAAAGAACTGACTGCAAATCTGCTGGCGCATTGAACAGGGGTTTCGTTTGAGTGCGCTCCACTCCGGCACCTGCTGATCCATTCGAAGGTGGAGCCTGTTCAACTGCATCAGCCTCTGTACCGCCTGACCCGATGAGCCATCCGATCGTGCCTGCGCCTGAAATGACCAACAATCCCAAAACCGCCACCGCTGCCACCAGCCAGCCGTTCACCCGTCCGGGCTGTTCAACAGGTTCCATTCGTGAACCCGCGTGCGCTTCCCCCGTATCCATATTCGTCCTTCCTGTGAGCCTTGCTTGACGCTACGCCGAGCCTGTGACGTTTCTCGGTAGTCAAGGCATTGCGTGCTGCAATATCGGTGCCACCCCGACGTATGGTGGAGCGATGCGTCCCTTCCTCACGCCCCTGCTGATCGCTGCCCTCACCCTCGCGGCCCCCGCGGCGAT
>CAZQRR010000139.1:0-5507 GCA_964595675.1 uncultured Rubrivirga sp.
GTACGGGCAACCGATCCACCGAGGCCCTGCGCCATCACCTGGAACCCGTAACAGATCCCGAAGACCGGGATCCCGAGATCCAAGATCGCCGAATCGAAGGTGGGTGCGCCCTCGGCGTAGACACTCGCCGGTCCACCGCTCAAGATGATCGCCGCAGGCGCTTTGTCGCGAACCTCATCCGCAGTGATGGAGTGGGGGACGATCTCCGAATACACCCGCGCCTCGCGAACCCTCCGGGCGATCAATTGCGCGTACTGCGCGCCGAAATCGACGACGAGAACCGGGTTCCTATCCACCCCGCGGAGCCTAGTGATGGCCGATCAAGTGCCGCTGAAAGCACCGAGTGCAAGGAAGGTGCCGACGAGCAGCACGTACACAACGACGCCGACGACGGCCGTCACGACGGTGAGCGCCAGGGCCGCTCGAGAGGTCCCGCGTGCTCGATCCAACTCACCCCGGCGGACCAGAGCGCCGGTGCGCAGGCTGAAAATCACGGCCACCAGGCCGAGCGGCAAGAACAACAGTGCCGTGGCCAGCACCGACCACACCAGGTAGGTGCGCGGGGGGTTCCCCGCGGCCTCGCCCTCGGCCGTCGAAGTCTGCATCTCCTGGGTCATCGAAGCGAACCCTAAGCCCATGGATCGGAACCCCAATCGCGCCAAGAGGGACCAGATGTGACGAAAACCACCCACGGAGCCGGATTCGTGCCTAGCGTGTGATCCAGAGCACCCCTATCGAATACCCGGTCCGGCTAGCGAACCGAACTCAAGAACAGAAGGAAGGGCATCCATGCAGCACATCTCCGTGAATGTGGATGGCACCCAGTACGAAGGAGAAGTCGAGCCACGCACCCTCCTCGTCCACTGGCTGCGAAACGATCTAGGAAAAGTCGGCACTGTGGTCGGCTGCGACACCTCCAACTGCGGCGCCTGCACGGTTCTGCTCGACGGCCGCAGCGTGAAGTCCTGCAGTGTGCTCGCTGTTCAAGTCGACGGCGCGAGCGTCACCACGATCCAGGGCATCTCCACTGGCGACGACTGGCACCCGGTGCAAACCGCGTTCAAGGAGTGCCACGGCCTGCAGTGCGGTTACTGCACCCCGGGCATGGTGATGTCCGCGATCGATCTGCTCGGTGAGAACCCGAACCCCACGGAAACAGAGATCCGCGAGGGACTCGAAGGGAACCTGTGCCGGTGCACCGGCTACCACAACATCGTCCGCTCGGTCGAGAAGGCCGCTGAACTCATGGGAGGTGCCAAGTGACCGAGACAGTCGACACCTCGACGCCCCTCGGGCGTCCGATCAAGCGCAAGGAAGACGCCAAGCTCCTGCACGGTCGCACGAACTGGACCGACAACATCCAACTGCCGGGCACGCTGCACATGGCGATCCTGCGAAGCCCTTACGCGCACGCGAAGATCACCAAACTCGACGTCAAGCCCGCGTTGTCACGCCCGAACGTGATCGCTGCATACGGCGCAGAGGAACTCGGCGATCTCAACGGATCGATTCCTTGCGTGTGGCCGGTCACCGACGACATCGTGATGCCGGACTTCCCCTCGCTTGCCAAGGGCAAGGTGCGTCAGGTGGGTGATTGCGTTGCGGTCGTGCTGGCCACGGATGCGGTGCACGCCGCCGACGCCCTCGAAGCGATCGAGGTCGAGTACGAACCACTCGATGCGGTGGTGGACATGGAAGCAGCGCTCGCTCCCGGTTCGGTGCTCGTCCATGACGACGCCGGCACCAACTCCTGCTATGTCTACAACCTCGGTGGCGGATACGAGGACGCAAAGGCCAAGGCCGACGTCGTCGTCAAGCGCCGCTTCATCAACCAGCGGCTCATCCCCGCATTCATGGAACCGCGGTCGGTTGTTGCAGCACCGATGGGCATGAGCGATGAGATGACCGTGTGGTCCTCGACGCAGATCCCGCACGTGCTGCGCGTTCTGATGGCGCTGGTGACCGGGATCCCGGAGAACAACCTGCGCATCATCGCCCCTGACGTGGGCGGTGGCTTCGGCGGCAAACTCCAGTTGTATCGGGAGGAGGTGCTCGTCACTCAACTGGCGCGCAAGCTCGGTCGTCCGGTGAAGTGGACCGAGACCCGTAGCGAGGACATGGTGGCAACCCACCACGGCCGTGACCAGATCCAGGACATCGAGATCGCCGCCACGAAGGACGGCAAGATTCTCGGTCTCGACGTGGACTTGATCGCCAACATGGGTGCATACCTGCAGATCATCACCCCGGGAATCCCGCTGCTGGGCATGTTCATGTACCCGGCGATCTACAAGATGGATGCCTACAACTTCAAGTGCACGGGTGTCTTCACGAACACCACGCCCACGGACGCCTACCGCGGTGCTGGTCGTCCGGAGGCCACGTACGCCATCGAGCGCATCATCGACGAGCTCGCAGCCGAACTCGACATGGATCCGATGGAACTTCGTGAGAAGAACTGGATCAAGCACGAGGAGTTCCCGTACACGACGGTAGCCGGTCTCACGTACGACACCGGCAACTACGAAGCGGCCACGGCCAAGGCGTTGGACCTCTTCGGCATGGATGAGCTGCGCGCCGAGCAGAAGCGTCGCCGGGAATCAGGCGATCCGGTCCAGCTGGGCATCGGCATATCGACCTTCACCGAGATGTGCGGCCTGGCTCCCTCGCGCACGTTGGGTGCCCTGAAGTACGTGGCCGGCGGATGGGAGCACGCGACCATTCGCATGCTGCCCACCGGCAAGGTCGAACTGATCACGGGCACGTCGCCACACGGCCAGGGCCACGAGACCGCGTGGAGTCAGATCGCGGCCAGCATCCTGGGCATCGGCGTCGAGGACATCGAGGTGGTCCATGGCGATACCGGACGCGCTCCGTACGGCATGGACACCTACGGTTCGCGTTCCCTCGCAGTGGGTGGTCAAGCCATCAAGAAGGCGGCCGACAACCTGATCGAGAAGGCACGCGTCATCGCGGCGCACCAACTCGAGTGCTCACCGGCGGACCTTGACTTCGCCGACGGTGCATTCACCGTGAAGGGTGATCCGGAGAAGTCGCAGCCGCTTGCTGCGGTGGCCTTCGAAGCGTTCACCGCGCACAACCTGCCCGACGGCGTTGAGCCGACGTTGCAGGGTGAAGCCACGGTCGACCCGGAGGACTTCTCGTACCCCCATGGCACGCACCTCGCAGCGATGGAGGTCGATACCGAGACGGGCAAGGTCACGCTGCGCAAATACGTGGCGGTCGACGACGTCGGCGTCCAGGTGAACCCCATGATCGTGGAGGGCCAGGTGCACGGCGGCCTCGCCCAGGGCATCGGGCAGGCGCTGTACGAGGGTGCGTTCTACGACGAGGACGGTTTGCCGCTCAACGCGAATCTGTCTACCTATCTGATCCCGGCGGCGCCCGATCTGCCGTCGTTCATCACCGGCCGCACCACCACCCCTTCCACTACCCATCCGCTGGGAACCAAGGGTGTGGGTGAGGCCGGCGCGATCGCATCCACACCGGCCATCATCAACGGCATCGTCGATGCGCTGCGCCCGCTGGGCGTGACGGACGTGGCGATGCCCGCAACACCGATGACCGTCTGGAAGACGATCCAATCCGCGAACCAGGCGGCGAAGGGAGGCCAGGCATGATCCCCGCAGCATTCGATTACAAGCGGGTAACCACCGTCGATGAAGCTCTCGCCGCTCTCGCAAGCAGCGACGATGCCAAGATCCTCGGGGGCGGCCAATCGCTACTGCCGGTGCTTCGGCAGCGGCTCAATGCCCCCGAATTGATTGTCGACTGCTCGGCGATCGACGAGATCAAGGGCATCGACGCCAGCGGTGACAAGGTGACGATCGGTGCGGGTGCGACGCACCACGCGGTCATGAACGATCCGGCGGTCAAGGCATCGGTGGAACTGCTCGCGAAGGCGACTGAGACGGTGGCCGATCCTCAGATCCGGCACCGCGGGACGGTGGGGGGTTCGCTCGCGCATGCTGATCCGCGCGCGGATCAGCCGCCGGTGGCGCTCGCCCTCGATGCGGAATTCACGATCGCAGGGCCCGGTGGCAAGCGCACCGTCCCTGCATCGGAGTTCTTCATCGGACCGTTCGAGACGGCGGTGGGTGAGGACGAACTTCTCGTGAGTGTGGCCTTCCCCAAGTACGACGGGTGGGGAACCCACTACGAGAAGTTCAATCGCACCGCGCAGGCGTGGAGCATCGTCGGTGTTGCCGCCGCAGTCCGCATGGACGGGGGCAAGATCGCCGAGGCACGCATCGGGTTGACCAACGTCGGCGGCACCCCGGTGCGGGCCACCGCGGTGGAGCAGGCGCTCGTCGGAGCCAGCAGCGTGGCCGACATTGAAGCGGCAGCGAACAAGGCATCGGATGGCATCGAGCCATTCGCGGACGAGGATGCCGATGTTGACTTCCGCAAGCACCTTGCGCGCGTTCTCACCAAGCGTGCGGTGGCGAAGGCAGCGGGCATTCAGTAGGCACGTGACAAATGCAGGAAGGGTGCGGACTTCGGTCCGCACCCTTCCTGCTTGTCTGGATCAAACGGCGAGGTGCGAGGCTCCTGCCATCTCGGACGATGCGATGAGTCGATAACCCACTCCACGCACCGTTCCGATGATCGCTGGCCCTCCAGCACGCAAAATCTTCTTGCGCAGGCGGCACACGTGCGCCTCCAACCTGTGATGGTCAACCTCCCAAGAGTCGTCCCAGAGCCACCGAGATATCTCCCCGTGAGTGAAGACGCGACGCGGGTTGCCCATGAGCAGGACCAGGAGCTCAAATTCCGTTTTCGTGAATTCAACGGCGTGCCCGTCGACCGTTGCCACGTGGTCGACCGGATCAACACGCAGCCTGCGATAACTCAATACCGCCTCGGGGTCAGCGGAGCGCACTCGTCCGATTCGGTTCGCCAACTGCGCCGCCATCACGCGTGGTCGAATCGGTGGGTGCCAAATGACGCACGCGCCGGCAACCACGAGGCGCATCTCCTCGACCTCGTCCAAGCCTTCGCTGATGACCGTGATGGAAGCCAACGACGACGACCGCACGTCTCGACACAAGTCCAGTCGCTTACTCCCCACCACTGCGGGGCCCACAACTACAGCTCCGGCTTGCTGGGTGGCAGATCGATCAGGGCGTGGAACCGAAGTTTCGAAGCGATCTGCCGTTAAGCCTTCGTCCTCGAGACATGTGCCGAGGTCGCCCCATAGTTCATCCGTCAGACCCACGACGATCACGTGCCGGTTGTTCATGTTGACCTCTTCCCCCCCCCTATGTCACCACCTCAAACGAGGCAATGGATGTGCATTGGATAGGTCCAGTGGTCATGACGCTACGTCCACTTTGAGGCTTTTTGCGCGCCAACACGGGGATCACGCCGATTGTGAGCAAACTGCAAGCAGTTGTCCGCCATGCTCACTGATATATGACACTCGGGGGAATAGCCTGTCATTACCTCCACTCGAGGTCGTACGTGAACTGGTACCCGCACCCGAG
>CAZQRR010000140.1:0-5478 GCA_964595675.1 uncultured Rubrivirga sp.
AGTCCATCACCTTGACATCGCCGGTGCGGGTGAGCATCACGTTCGCGGGCTTGATATCGCGGTGCACGATGCCGTGCCGGTGCGCGTAGTCCAGTGCAGTCAACACACCTGCCGCGATTTCCAGCGCGCGCTCGGGGAGCAAACGACGACCACTCGCAAGCAATTGCCGCAAGGTCATGCCATCGACGTATTCCATGACGATGTAGGGAACGACGACGTCCTGACCGTTGGGATCGGTCAACACGTCCTCACCGGTGTCGTAGACCGCCACGATGTTGGGGTGGTTCAACGCCGCAGCGCTTTGCGCCTCACGTCGGAAGCGGGCCTGGAATGTGGGGTCCTTGGCCAGGTCCGGACGCAGGATCTTGATGGCGACCCGCCGCCCCAGGCGTAGGTCGCGGCCCTCGTGAACCTCGGCCATGCCACCACGACCGATGACCTCGCCGACCTGGTATCGGTCGCCGAGCATCTTGCTGGGCTCAGCCTGACTCACGAAGCATCCCTCTCAGTTAGCGACTCGTCATTCTCTCAGGTGACACCGGATCATCTGGTCAGCAACTAGCGCTGCTGCAGTACCGCTTCGATAACGTCCTTGGCGATCGGTGCCCCTAGGCCGTTGCCGCTGACCTCCTCGAGTCCGGCGTCCTCCACCAAGACCGCCACCGCCACCTGCGGTGCTGCGGCCGGGGCGAAGGCCACGAACCAGGCGACCGTGGGGCGGTCGTTGCCCGTTTGAGCCGTGCCGGTCTTGCCCGCCACTCGGACGTCGGGGATACGGGCGTTGGTTCCCGTGCCGTTCTGCACGACGTTCACCATCATCTCCGTGAGGGCGAGAGCCTCACTGGGGCGCATCGCATCGGCGAAGACCTGCGGCTCGGTGGTCTGCAGGATCGTCAGATCCGGCGCACGCACCTCTTGGATCATGTAGGGAACCATGGTGCGCCCGCTGTTGCCGATGGACGCGGTGACCATCGCCATCTGCAGTGCCGTGGCGCGGACGTCGAATTGACCGATCGCGCTCATCGCGGTCTGCGGTTCATCAGGATCCTCAGGGAACCGCGAGGTTGCAGCACGAAGCGGGATTTCGAAGTTGGTGTCGAATCCGAACAGTCGCGCCTGGTCGCGGAGGGCGTCGGCACCGAGTTCATTGCCCAGCCACGCGAACGCGGTATTGCAGGAGATGGCCAGCGCGTCGCGGAGCGTCACTTCACCACCGGGACCGCACTGCTGACGGTTCCAGTTACGTAGATCCCTGTCCGTAAGCGGCAGCCGGTAGGTGCGAGGTCCGGGGATCACCGAGTTCGGGTTGAACCGACCTGACGCCAAGGCCGCCGCTGCGGTGACCAACTTGAACGTGGATCCCGGTGGGTTCAGTGACACGATCGGTCGATTGAGCAGTGGCTTGTCCGGATCGGCTTCGAGTCGGTTGTAGTACTCGCGGATCTCGGCCGGATCGTGGCTGGAGAGTTTGTTGGGATCGAACGACGGTGACTGCACTGACGCCAGGATGCGCCCGGTGGCCGGCTCGATCGCGACCACCGCGCCCTTCTTGCCGCGCAGACCGAGGTAGGCAGCGCGCTGGGCGTCCGCATCGATGGTGGTGGTCACCGCGCCACCTACAGGTTGCCGACCGGACACCAGTTGCTGGATCCGGTCCACCGCGAAGATGTCCGCGCGTCCGTTCAGGATCCGGTTCTCGGTCCGCTCCAGACCGGTCGCCCCGTAGATGAGTGAGTAGAAGCCGGTGACTGGGGCATACAACCGCGGATTGGAGTACTGACGGAGGTACGTGAGGGTGTTGCCGGTCTCCACCGAACGCGCGACCGGATCGTTGCCAACCAGGATCGGACCGCGCTCACGGTCGTATTCGGCGAGCAGGATGCGCTGATTTCCCGGCCGGTCTCGGTAGTCGCCGGCGTTCACCACCTGGATGAGCGTGATGTTCACCAGCACCGCGACCATCATCAGCGCGAAGACGAAGGACAGGCGCCTGATTTGCCTGCTCATGCGCGCGCTCCGACGCGCGTGGCACTCATACCCGCTTCACCACTTGGGTGAGTGCGTCGTCGGGAGACGGCGCAACCGGATCGGGCCGACGTGCGCGGTCGGAGATGCGCATCAAGATCGCCACGATCACCCAGTTGGCTACCAACGACGATCCCCCGTAGGACAGGAACGGTGTGGTGAGGCCGGTGAGTGGGATGAGGCCGGTCACGCCGCCGATGATCACGAAGACCTGAATTGCCAGCACGATCGACAAACCTGCGGCGAGCAATTGTCCGAAGGAATCGCGCGCGGTTACGGCGATGCGCAAACCACGCTCTATCAAGATCGCGTAGAGCAGTACCAGTGCGAACAATCCGGTGACGCCGATTTCCTCACCGAGTGCGGAGATGATGAAGTCGGTCTTGGCGAATGGAACCAGGTTCGGGAACCCCTGACCGAGTCCAGCTCCGAGGACTCCACCGTTGGCCAATCCGAAGATCGACTGCACGATCTGATAGCCACCGGTGTCGGAGTAGGACCAAGGATCCAGCCAGACGGTCACGCGTGAGCGCACGTGCGCGAAGTTGTAGTACGCCGCGAACGCGCCGACGAGGAACAGCAACCCACCGAGGATGATCCACGATCGGCGCTGCGTTGCGATATAGAGCATCGCCACGAAGAGTCCGAAGAACAGCAGCGAGGTTCCCAGGTCGCGCTCGAACACCAGCACTGCGAGTGAGATGAGCCAGGCGATGACCAGTGGCCCGAGATCCTTCGGTCGAGGCAAGTCGATACCGAGGAACTTGGTGCGCACCACCGCGAGGGAATCGCGCTTGGCCACCAGGTACCCGGCGAAGAAGATGGTCAGCAGGATCTTCGCGAGTTCAGCTGGTTGGAAGGACAAGTCGCCCACCCGCACCCACAAGGTCGCGCCATTGACCGTGGTGCCGATCACCGGTGCGAGCGGAAGGACAAGAAGAATCAAACCAGCCAGACCGAAGGTGTACGTGTAGCGCGCAAGACGCCGATGATCGGGCAGCAGTATCAGCACCGCGATGAACAAGATCGTGCCGATCGCGTACCAGGTCAGTTGCGAGTAGACATCCGGCGTGGGTGGCGGTGCGTCGCTCAACGCCGCACGTCGCGAGGATGCGACATCGATGCGGTAGATCATCAACAGCCCGAGCATCGTTAGCAACGTCGCGACCGGCAGCATGATCGGATCGGCGTACGTGGCCCAGATCCGCACCACGATGTGCATGAGGAGCGCCAGAGAGCCGACAACTCCGGCGGTGATCCACAGCCGGTCGGTCATGCCCTCGCCGGTTACCCAGCCGATCTGCACGGTTCCGAGCAGTCCGATGCCCCACGCGAGGACGAGCAGGAAGAATTCCGTCCACCGCCGATTGGGCTTCTTCTTCGCCTTGTTCACCGGGACAGTGAACTCGTGGAACTCATCGACGACACTCACGGAACTTCCTCGAGTGGTGCATTGCTCAAGCTGCCCGGACATCCGGCCGGCGGGAAGATCGTCCGGCATTCGGCCGCCCGCGATTGCAGTTCCGCGACGATGCGCTGAGCGTCGGTGAGACTCTCCGCGGGAATGCCTTTGCTGACGAGTTCTTGGTCGAACAACGGCAACTCACCTACCGGCAACTGCGTATCGGTTTCCAAACTGGACAGCCGGATGCCACCCAGATTGCCTTGGACGCCTTGGTAGATGCCCACGGTTCCGGTTCCCGCGCTGCCGTTTATCGCCACGTACCACTGGTTGTTCACCCAGGTCTGCGCCGCGAACAAAGCGCCATAGGTGACGGCGGCGATCACTGCGATGAGAGCGACGTAGGTGCTCACGGTCTTGGCACGACGACGACGCTTCACCTTGCGCACCGCCAGCGCTTGCGCATCGCGCATCGCCTGCTCGGCAGCGGGAACGATCAACTCCGCGTTGACTAGCGGCTGCGGTGCAGTGGGCGGACCACCATTCACCGGCGAAGGGATCTCCGGTGCATCCGGATCCGGCTGGGAGTCGTCAGGGAATCGCACGCCGGGAAGTTGCATCCGCACTCGGGGCTCGCCGGCGGCACCGACCACTACCGGCGAAAAGAGCGTGTCCGGTGAGGATTCTGCGGGAATCACGTCGGCTACCACCACCGTCACGTTGTCCGGTGCGCCGCGTTCGAGCGCGAGATCGACCAGTCGTGTGACGCACCCGGTGGGATCGCTCATCGTCAAGGAACCTGCGATCGCCGCCGCGTCAACCACCCCGGACAGGCCGTCACTGCACAGCAGGTACCGATCGCCGATGCGCGCCTCACGCACGGATAGATCGGCTTCGACCGGGTTCATGCCATCGAGTGCACGCATCAGCAAAGAGCGCTTGGGGTGCGTTGCCGCCTGCTCCTCGGTGATGCGGCCAGCATCGACCAACGTCTGCACGTAGGTGTGATCGTGCGTGAGCTGCTGCAACTGGTTGTCCCGGAACAGGTACGCGCGTGAATCTCCCACGTGCACGATCGCCACGCGGCTGCCAAGCCAGTACAGACCGGTGACGGTGGTGCCCATGCCCGTCAGATCGGGTTCCTCGTTGATGATCGCGCCGATCGTCTCGCCCACCGAATCGATCGAGTCGGTCAGTGCGTTCAACAACTCCGACGACGATGGAGGGTGCACATCGAGGTCCGCGACCGTCGCAATGGCAACTGCGGAGGCGAGTTCGCCTGCTGCGTGCCCGCCCATACCGTCGGCAACCAGTAACAACCGTGGACCGGCATACCCGGAGTCCTCGTTGCCGGGGCGGACGAGTCCTACATCCGAGCGGGCTGCGTAGCGCAGTGCCAGCGGACGATCATCGGCCGACACCACCAGCGCTGCTTGTCCGTCGTGTTCGATCTCCAGAGCGACAGATTCCGTAGCTTCCACACCGTCAGCCATCACGCACCTATTTCTGGATGACCAACGTGGTCCGGCCCACACGCAGCGGCGCACCTACGGGCAACACGGTGGGGGTGGTCAATCGGGTGCGGTCCAACCAGGTGCCGTTGGTTGACCCGAGGTCCTCGACCACCCACGCTCCCTCGGACTCGTATAAACGCGCATGCCGGCTGGACGCATAGTCGTCGTCGATCACGATGGTGGAGTCCGGTGCCCGCCCCATGGTGATCTGCGCGCCCTCCAAGGGGATTTCGGTTCCCGTCAAGGGGCCTTCCACCACCACGAGCCGGGTCCCCTTGACCTTGGATCGACGCGACGTTCGACCGGAACGGGGCGATCGTCCGGTCCGCGGAGTGCGTCCACCGCGTGCCGTAGATGAAGACGCCTCATCGGGACCGGTGGCCTCACCGCGCAGATCCTTGCGAAGCGCAAGCAACGCGAAGATCACGAACAACCACAGCAAGCCCAAGAAGGTGAATCGGGCGAGGGTGAGCGCGAGCTCGGACACGACTCAGCCGCTCCGATAGACCAGCGACGTCCCACCGATCTTCACCACGG
>CAZQRR010000141.1:0-5442 GCA_964595675.1 uncultured Rubrivirga sp.
ATGGACTACGCCGGAACCATGAGTGCGGTGCACGCGGTCGCGCAATACGTCAGCAAGATCCTTAAGGGACAGTAGGTGGCTGTGGCAACGGACTATTACGCCCTGTTGGGCGTAGCTCGCGATGCCTCCCCCGAGGAAATCAAGAAGGCCTACCGCCGGCTTGCACGCGAACTCCACCCGGACGTCAACCCCGATCCTGAGCATCAGGAGCGCTTCAAGCAGGTCACCGCTGCTTATGAGGTTCTGTCCGATCCAGACAAGCGGCAGATGTACGACCTCGGTGGAGATCCGCTCAGCCAGTCCGGTGGCTTCGGTGGCTTCGGTGCCACCGGCTTCGACTTCGGCGACATCATGGATGCCTTCTTCGGTGGCGGTAGCGGTGGTCGCCAGCGCGGCCCGCGCACCCGCGCTCGCCGCGGACAAGACGCCCTGGTGCGCATCCAGGTGGATTTGCCAACGGCGGTGTTCGGCGGCGAACGCGACATCACCGTCGATACGGCCACCGCGTGTGCGACGTGTGAGGGATCAGGCATGTCCGAGGGCAGCGAACTCGAGACGTGCGTGATGTGCAAGGGCCGCGGTGAGATCCAATCCGTGCAGCGGTCCTTCCTCGGTCAGGTGATGACCGCTCGCCCGTGCCCGCAGTGCCAGGGATTCGGCACCACCATTCCTCACCCATGCCCGGAGTGCTCCGGCGAAGGGCGTGTCCGCACCCGACGCACCCTCACTATCAAGGTCCCCGCCGGGGTGGACACCGGCACCCGCATCCAGTTGCAGGGACAAGGCGAGGTCGGACCGAACGGCGGCACAGTGGGCGACCTTTTCGTCGAGATCGTGGTCACCGCGCACCCAGTCTTCGAACGGCACGGTGATGAACTGCACTGCGTTGTTTCCATCCCGATGGCGGCCGCTGCACTGGGCACCAGCGTGAAGCTCGACACCCTCGACGGCACTGAGGAGATCCCGATCAGCCCCGGCACGCAAAGCGGCGCGACCGTTACGTTGCGCGGCAAGGGGGTGGGCAAACTCCGTGGCGGCGGACGAGGCGACCTGTTCGTCCATGTGGACGTCCAAGTCCCGACCAACCTCGATGCTCGCCAGCAGGAGCTGCTCCGTGAATTCGCCCAGCTCCGCGGTGAAGAAGCCGTGCACACCGTGCAAACCCAAAGTAACGGTGAGGGCGGCGGTCTGTTCGGCAAGTTGAAGGACGCCTTCACCTCTCGATGAGCGCACCCGTCTTCCTGATCGATCCGACCGGCACCGAGCAACCCGGCGATGTCATCGAATTGACCGGCCCTGAAGGTCGGCACGCAGTGATCGTGCAACGGTTGCAGATGGGCGAGGAAATCGAACTCGTCGACGGTCGCGGTAAGCGCATGCGCGGAACCGTCGCATCGACCGCGAAGGACTCTTGCACCGTCACGATTGCGAAGATCGACGATGAGCTTGAGGCGCGTCCGCGCATTACTGCGGTGCAGGCGATCGCGAAGGGCGACCGAGGAGAGCTCGCGGTGCAGATGCTCACCGAGGCCGGAGTGGACGTCATCATCCCTTGGCAAGCGGAGAACTCCGTCGCCAAATGGGATGGCGAGCGCGCGGGCAAACACCATGCGAAGTGGCAGTCCACTGCTCGTGAATCGGCCAAGCAGGCCCGTCGCGCGTGGATTCCGATCGTTGAATCACCCGTCACGACTGCGGCAGTAGCCGATCTGGTCTCCAATGCGGGAGTGGCGCTGGTCTTGGACGAGGAGGCGACAACGCCACTCACCTCCATCGACTTCTCCACGGCGCACGATGTCCTGCTGGTGATCGGCCCCGAAGGGGGCCTCAGTCCCAACGAACGCGTGCTGTTCGCCGACTCGGGCGGGGATGTCGTCCGTCTGGGCAGCACGGTGTTACGCACCTCCACGGCGGGCGTCGCTGCCCTGGGAGTGGTCATGGCTCGTGTAGGCCGCTGGTAGGGATCGGCTACCCATGGAAGGATGCAGCAATGGCTGATTGCCTGTTCTGCTCCATCGTTGCGGGGGACATCCCTGCGGACATCGTGCTGTCCACCGAGCACGTCGTCGCCTTCCGGGATATCCAGCCGCAGGCGCCGGTGCACGTCCTGGTGATCCCACGAGAGCACCACCGAAATGTCAGTGACCTGGCCAGCGCAGCCCCCGAAACCTCCGCGCACCTGCTCCAGGCGGCCAAGGAGGTCGCCGAAGCCGAAGGCATCGGCGACGGGTACCGGCTCGTCTTCAACACCGGTGCCGCTGCCGGACAGTCGGTGTTCCACGTCCACGCACATGTGCTGGGCGGTCGCGATTTGAACTGGCCCCCCGGATGAGCAGTCCTGCAAGTGAGGCGCACGCCCACACCACGATCGAGGTCCCGGGCTCCCAGCCGATGGTCGCGCTGCTCGGGCCGGGGGATGAGTACCTGCGGCTGATCGAGTCGGCGTTCCCGAACGTCGACGTCCTGGTGCGTGGTAACCAGATCACCGTCGATGGCTCCGCTGAGGACATTGGGCTGATCGACAGTTTGGTCGCTGAGATGCTCGCGATGCTGCGCACCGGGCATGCGCTGACCTCGGAGTCGGTCGAGCGATCCATCTCGATGCTCCGAACAGGCACTCGCCCCACCGACGTACTCACCGCGAACATCCTGAGCAACCGCGGCAGGACCATCCGACCCAAGACGCTCAACCAGAAGCGCTACGTCGATGCGATCGACAACAACACGATCGTCTTCGGCATCGGACCGGCGGGCACCGGCAAGACCTACCTCGCTGTCGCGAAGGCGGTGCAAGCGCTGCAGGCCAAGCAGATCAACCGGATCGTGCTCACGCGTCCGGCAGTCGAAGCCGGAGAACGCCTGGGCTTCCTGCCCGGCACGCTCAGTGAGAAGATCGATCCGTACCTGCGCCCGTTGTACGACGCGCTGCACGACATGATCGATCCGGATTCGATCCCCCGTCTGATCACCAGCGGCACCATCGAGATCGCACCGCTCGCCTACATGCGCGGCCGAACGCTCAACGATGCATTCGTGATCTTGGACGAGGCGCAAAACACTTCGGCCGAGCAGATGAAGATGTTCCTGACCCGGCTGGGCTTCGGCTCCACGATGGTCGTCACCGGCGACATCACACAGGTGGATCTACCTGGCGGCACGCAAAGCGGCCTGCGCGTGGTGAGCGAAATCCTCGAAGGGCTGGACGATGTGGCCTTTTGCCGATTGACTTCCCACGACGTTGTCCGACACAAACTGGTAGGGAGGATCGTCGAAGCGTACGACCGCTACGACGCCACGCGCTCACCATGACACTTCCGAGTATCTCGGTCGACGACGACGCCGGCTCGTCGCTCGACCTCACCGCCCTCGGCGATCTTGCCGGCCACGTTTTCACGAGGCTAAACCTGCACCCTGAGTGCGAATTGGGCATCACTCTCGTGGACACCGACCGGATGACCACATTGCACGAAGACTGGATGAACGAACCCGGTCCCACCGACGTGCTCAGTTTTCCCATAGACGAACTCACCCCCGGCGCAGGCGATCAACTCGCGGGCCCGGGAATCCTCGGCGACATCGTCATTTGTCCGGACTACGCCAAGGACGACGCCCAGCGATCGAATCGAACACTCGACCAACACGTGCAGTTCCTTACCGTGCACGGGATGCTCCATCTGCTGGGATACGACCACGCCACCGAGGAGGAATACGCGCAGATGTTCGCCCTGCAGGACGAACTTCTCGACAGTTGGGGGAGCACCCGATGAACGTGTGGCTGCTTGCCCTGGCTATTGCCCTGATCGTGGTCTCCGGTTTCCTCATCGCCGCAGAGACGGCGCTCACCCGGGTCTCGCGAACTCGCCTGGAGGAGCTGCGCAAGGAAGGCAACGGCAACGTCGCGAAGGTCGACCGGCTGCTCGCGCTGCTCGATGATCGCGCGCGCTATGTGAACGTTCTGTTCTTCTTGTCCACCGTCGCAAACGTCACGTCGGTGATCCTCATCGGTTACGTGGTGGTGCGCGGACTGACCACCGGCGACGGCTGGTCCTCGGGGATAGCGCTCGTGGTGGTGATCGCGGTGATGGTGATCGTCGCCTATATCGGCCTCGGTGTCGCGCCTCGGACCCTCGGACGCCAGCACGCCGATCGAATCGCGCTCATCGCCGCGCGCCCCACGTTCTTCCTGGCAACGGTTCTCGGCCCGGTCACCACGTTGCTGATCGTGATCGGCAACGCGCTGACTCCCGGCAAGGGATTCCGCGAAGGTCCGTTCGACACCGCCGCTGAACTACTAGACCTCGTGGATCAGGCCGGCGCCGATGCACTCATCGAGGACGACGAACGCAAGATGATCCACTCGGTCTTCGATCTCGCCGAGACCTACGCCAAGGAAGTGATGGTCCCGCGTACCGAGATGGTGTTCATCGAGCAGGACAAGTCACTGAGGCAGGCGGTGAGCCTGGGGTTGCGCTCGGGATTCTCGCGCATCCCGGTGATCGGGGAGAGCGCCGACGACATCGTGGGCGTGGTGTACCTCAAGGACATGGTCAAGCGCACGTTCGACCACCGTGACGCCGAGCGTGACGAGCAGGTTTCCTCGCTCATGCGCAGCCCCTATTTCGTGCCCGATTCCAAACCCGCCGACGAACTGCTGCGCGATATGCAGGCGGCTCGGGTCCATATGGCGATCGTGGTCGACGAGTACGGCGGGACCGCCGGCCTGGTCACGATCGAGGACATCCTGGAAGAGATCGTCGGCGAGATCGCCGATGAGTACGACACCGCAGCGCCGGAGGTCGTGCAGATCGACGAGGACCGCTTCCGCGTGATGTCGCGGATGAATATCGACGATTTCGCCGAGCTCATCGACATCGAGGTGGACAGCGAGGAAGAAGGGGTCGACACCGTCCTGGGATTGGTCGCCAAGCGGCTCGGCCGTGTGCCCATACCCGGTGCGCAGATCATCGAAGACGGCTGGCAGCTCACCGCCGAACGCGGTGCCGGTCGACGAAACCGCATCGCTACGGTCCTGGCCACTCGTGTTCCGACCCCGGATACCCCAGGTGATGACGATGATTGATCTCAGCGAGGAAGACCACAAGCTCATCGCACTCGCCAAGCAAGCCCGTGCGCGCATCCAAGCGTTAGAGGGCGCTGCCGTTCGCGACGACACCGGGCGCTCCTACAGCGGAGCTACCGTGGAGCTTCCCTCCGCTACGTTCTCCGCACTACAACTTGCCGTGGCGCAGGCTGTGGCCGCGGGCGCGCGAGATATCGAAGCCGCGGTGGTTGTCACCAACAGTGCAAACACGGACGTCCAATCGGTCATGGATGCATCGATCACGCCCACCCCGGTGCACATCTGCTCACCACGAGGTGATGTGACGGCTTCGACTATCGTCGAGTCGTGAAGATCACCGATTTCGAGGCCCTGAGTTTCGA
>CAZQRR010000142.1:0-5408 GCA_964595675.1 uncultured Rubrivirga sp.
GACTTCGTGCTCGTGGACGTCCGCGAGCCCATCGAGTGGGAGATCGTGACGATCGACGGCTCGGAGTTCATTCCCAAGGGTGAGTTCTTGAACGGCTCGGCCCTGGAGAAACTGCCGCAGGATAAGCAGGTGGTGCTGTTCTGCAAGGTGGGTGCGCGCTCGGCCGAGGCGCTGGCCGTGGCCAAGGGGGCCGGGTTCGACGCCATCCACGTGGGCGGCGGCATCAACGCCTGGGTCTCCCAGATCGAGCCGGACAAGCCGAACTACTGATGCATCCCTGGTCGTGAATACCGGGTACCGGGGGCAATGACCGACCCGCGTGCCCCACACTGGGAATGTGAGTGCAGCGGTGAGGCCCACTCGGACGGTGCTCCTGGTGGAGGACACCGCCGCCCTGCGCACGCTGCTCTCGTCGGCCCTGACGTCCAGTGGGTTCCAGGTGACCGCCTGCGCATCGGCGAACGATGCGATCAAGGCCTTCCCCAAAACCGACCCTGACGTGCTCATCGCCGATATCGATCTCGGGGATCGTCCCAACGGCGTCGAGCTCGCCACGATTCTTCGAGCTCAAGCGCCCTACTTGGCCGTCGTCTTCGTCACGAACTATCCGACCACCAAGGCCTTCGAGCGCACCATCGCGCCACCTCCTCGCTATGCGCTCTTGCAGAAGGACCTGCTGGAGTCCACCGACCAGTTGATCGACGTGGTCGAGTCGGCTCTCAACGATGCCGACGATCCCAAAGTGATCATGCAAGATGACCCCGACCACCCATTCCTGAAGTTGACGGCCTCCCAGCTTGAGATCGTCAGACTCCTCGCGGCCGGCTTGACCAATGCGCAGATCGCCGAACGACGCGGCAGCACACTGCGCGCTGTGGAGCGGATGGTCACCCGCGCGTTCGAAACCCTCGGACTCAATGACGATCCGCGGCACAACCCACGGGTGGTCGTCGCGAACCTCTACACCAAGACATTCGGATACCCGGTCCTCGAGGAATTCGGGTGATGATGTGGCGCCACGCGCTGCAGCAGGTCGGTGGCTGTAACGCCATTTCGATCTGGTCGTGGATCGTCACCATTCCGCTGGCCGTCTTCGTCAGTAGCACCTACCTCCCGGATTCATCCTTCGCCGACGTTGCAACCTGGGTGATGATCGTGCTGGCCATTCACTGCGTGCTCGGGGGCGTCATGTGGTTGGCAACCAAGACGATCCTCCCCACCACCGAGCGTCCTAGTCGGCCACTAGTGGCTGTGACCTTCTTCGGAATGCTGGGTGTGGCACGCGGACTGCTCCTGCATCTTGCCCAGGACACGGTCGGAGTCTCGGACTCCATATTCGCCGAACGCATGGCAACGAACGTCCTCGGATCGATCATCGTCTTGTCCTTGATCGCGATAGTGGTGGACGACTATCGAACCGACGAGGCCATCGTTCAACGGTTGGAATCAGCGAACGTGACGCTCACCCACTTGCGCGATCGCGAAGAGGCAGCACTGCAGGCGGCCGATGTGGACGTCATCGAGGAAGTTCGCCAGCGTATCGAGGCCGAACTGCAAGCAGCCGGCACGGACAGCACCCGGGTGCGCGCCGTGGCGGATTCGATCGTGCGACCGCTCAGCCACGAACTCGCGGAATCCTCATCGATGCCGCCATTGCTCGCGGAACTCGAGAATTCCAGGCGAGGGACCTTGACGTTCTCGCAGGCCTTCGCCCAACTGCAAGCACCCTCACCCTTGGCCGTCGTCGTCCTAGTCGAGTTGGGCGTCCTTGGGCCGGTGTTCGCGCGTTTCGGCCCGACGATCGCACTCATCAACCTGCTCGTCGGCGGCACACTGCTCTACGTAGGTTGCTGGTTGATCCGGCGATTCCTCCCGCTACCTTCGGGCGCACTTACCCGGCTGGTCATCCTGGTGTTGGCGCTGAGCGTGGTCGGTGTGGTCGGTTCAGAGGCGACATCGCTTATCGTCTCCCGGATCCTCACCCCGTTCCCCGTGCCGATCGCCGGTGCCACGGCTGGAGTGGTCGGAGCTGGCGTTGCGGTGTCCTTATGGGCTGCGATCAATGCGGGCCGGCGAGCAAGGCAGGACGCGATGACCAGGGCGGTTGCCGACGAGGCCACCGCTGTTGAGCGGCTTCGGAAACTGATCGAGCAGCGACGCTTGCAGGCAGCGCGATTTCTTCACGGTCCCATTCAGGGTGATCTGATTGCTGCGGCCTTGAAGGGTGACAGCCCCGAGGACGTGCGACGGATGATCGCTCGACGATTCAACGAATACGCTTCCACTCCCGTGGCCGGCAACGTCGAACGGCAGGTCAACGACGTCATCGCGGCATGGTCCGCGGTGCTCACCGTGAATACGACGATCGATCCAGACGTGTGGTTCGCCATGGAGTCCGATCCCGCTCGCGGCGAACTCGTGGTGGATGCCATCTCCGAAGGGCTGACGAACGCGGTGCGCCATTCGAGGTCGCGGGTGGTCGAGATCACCGGTCGGATCGAGTCGGGGCGCATTCACCTCGAGGTGATCTCCGAAGGCTCGGCACCCAGTTCGGGGGGAATCGACGGCATAGGCCTGGCGCAACTACTCGCCCGAGGAGCCCTGGTCGAGTTGCGTACGCGGGATGACCGCACCGTCCTGAGCATCGATACCTAGCCACGGGACATCGCCAAGGAAAATCGCCAAGGAAAATCGCCGGCCCCCCTGAGAGCCAGTATCGGGACGATGTTCGGTCGTTACGACAACCACGACGAATTCCTTCGGCGGGGGACCTATCGTCGCGCAGCGTCAGGTCATAGATGCTCACGTGTGGAGTCTCGATGGGAATTTCGTTGCGTCGCTCGTCCAAGGATCGTTCAGGGGTCGCCCTCCTGTCGGCGGTCATCCTCCTCCTTGGCGGACTAATCGCGACCGCCGCTCCCGCTAGCGCGGCAACGTGCGCCATCGCTTTCGATGGCTCGCCTTCGATGGACACCGTTGCTGAGCTTCAGGCCGCTGTAGATGCCGAGGCCACCGGTGTCTGCGCCACGTCGGCGGACACAGTTGTCGTGACCTTCACGGCGAATCTCACGACGGGTGGC
This sequence comes from uncultured Rubrivirga sp., assembly GCA_964595675.1. Taxonomy (GTDB): domain Bacteria; phylum Actinomycetota; class Actinomycetes; order S36-B12; family S36-B12; genus S36-B12. The sequence continues at coordinate 3,081 of CAZQRR010000142.1, forward strand.
ACTGCGTTGTTGTGGAGGTCTACCTACGCCGCGGACTTCACCCTGCAAGGCACCGCGACACTCAACGCTGCAGGGTCCGGCCGTGTCCTGAATGCGAGCTCAGGTACGTCAACGGTGACGATCGACGGGCTGACCATCACAGGAGGCGCGGAACCTGATTACGGCGGCGCCGTGTTTTCGCAAGGGGATCTCATCATTCGGAACGCAACCTTCAATAACAACAACACCGGTACGTCCTATGGCAGCGCTATCGGCTCGAGTAGCGGAGCCGAGTTGACGATTGTCAACTCGACGTTCTCCGCTAACGGAACTGCCGCAGACGACGGAGGAGCGATCTACTGGGAAGGTGATGTGACCATCACCGACTCGACGTTCACGTCGAACCTCGCACGGGAAGGCGGAGCCGTCTGGCATTCCAGTGGAAACCTGACTATCACCGGATCGACATTCACGAGCAACAACGCGGCCGCCACCAACGGAGGTGCGATCTACAGTTCATCCAGCAGTGTGCTGAGCGTCTCGTCCTCCACGTTCAACAGCAATACCGCCGATGATTTCGGTGGAGCCATCTACAACGTAGGTACCGCGACGATCAGCGACACGACCTTCGATGGCAACGAGAGTCAGGACGACCATAGTTCCCTTGAAGAGGGCGGTGGTGCAGTCGCACACCGTGCGGGAACACTCACCGTTAGTGGTTCAACGTTCACGAATAACGAAACGTTGGACTTCGATGGAGGTGCCATCTTCAATGGATCCGGCGGGATAGTTAACATCTCGTCGTCCACCTTCAGCAACAACACCGCTGATGATTCAGGTGGAGCTATTTCCTCCAATGTTTCCAGTGTTTCTGCTTCCATCAACGGATCGACGTTCTCGGGTAATTCGGGTGGCTACATGGGAGGAGCGGTATTCGCCGCGCGAGAACTCGCCGTGACGGGATCAACGTTCACAAGTAATAGTAGTAGGTCGGATGGTGGCGCGATCTCTGCTTGGAATCCATTCACGTTCACGGTGGACTCCTCGCAATTCACTGGAAACAGCGCTCGGGGGACCGGAGGTGCCATCGACACGCATAACGGGCGCATCGCAACCATCACGGCATCGACGTTCGCAAGCAACACCGCAACGCAGGATGGCGGGGCCCTGTACTTCGTGGACGCAGGTAGCGTCACGAACTCAACCATCACGGGGAATTCAGCGCTGAACGGCGGAGGGGTGTACCTGAACTCCGAAGAACCATTCGTCTTGGATTTCGTGACGCTCGTGTCCAACTCGGCAAGTGGCGACGGAGCCAACATGCGCCTCGCGGACGGTGATGCCCGCGTCACGGTTCGCGGGACGGTCATCGGGAATGCTGCTTCCGGTTCGGACAACTGCTCTAATGTCAGTGGACCCTGGACGGTAGTCGATTCGGTGATCGATTCAGCGGAATCGTCATCCTGTGGAGCTGGCTTTACTGCCGCCTCCTGGTCTGAGATCGCACTTGGTTCCCTGGCCGACAACGGCGGACCGACCCAGACGATGATGCCCGCGGAGTCCAGCGTTCTCGTCGGGTTCGTCACCAACGCGTCGGCCACTGCGGTGACCTCAGAAGATCAGCGCGGATATGCACGTTCAGGTGACTACACCGCAGGCGCCGTGGAGTGGTCGGCCAGTGCGCCGGAGCCGGATCTGTCGCAAGTTCCGCCGTCTTGGTATCAGGCCTACCAACGGTCGACGCCCGATGAAGTCTGCCTGTCTGGCTGGAATCCCAGTTGGGCGGAATGGCCACGTGAGGGCCGCGGTGGTTGGACGTGCGAGCGCACGATCTGGTGGGACGTGCGTAGTGACGGTTGGGACGAGCAGCCGGGATTCCGCTCCATGCGCCTTACTGGTTGAGTCGGTTTCGTCCTTACGAACGCAAGACCTTGTCCATCGGTCGCCCTTTGGCGAGCTCGTCCACGAGCATGTCGAGCTCGGCAACTGTGCGCCCCTTCTTTGCGACTTTGTTGACGTAGTGGGGATCCACGGACGCCACGCTCATCGCGAAGACCCGAATCATGGCGTAAGGGGAGTAATAGGGTCGAGGTGGTGGTTGTTCTACACGTTCACTGATGGTGGAGGTTCTGTGATGTTCAATCGACGTTTGGTCGCATCTCTCGGTGCAGTTGCATTGGCGATGGCGGTCGGAGCTGTGCCCGCATCAGCGATGGGGTCAGGTGATGCGTACGAGAACATGCAGGTGGGTGTGACGTACACCGTCTATGAGCCCTCCTTCACCGCAGGTTTGAAGGCCCAGCACATCGGTGGCAACGACCTGTGTCCTCCGGGAACCGAGCAGAACCT